>NZ_JBIFFO010000058.1:0-1623 GCF_043557115.1 Sulfitobacter sp. 1A13679 | reverse complement strand
CTGCGTGACCCCGACGGGCTGCGGGTCGAGGTGATCGAAGGCGGCGCGCGGGACGAGGGGTTTCACAGCGTGACCCTCTGGCTTGAGGAGGTCGCGGCCACCGCCGCGGTGCTTGAGGCAATGGGCTACGTGCGCGAGGCCGAGGAGGCCACCGCCACGGGCGGCACCGGCGAGACGGAAACCCGCATCCGCTATCGCTCGACCGACCCCGAGCGCGGCTCGGTCGTTGACCTGATGACCTCGGATGCCCGCGCCATCGGGCGCTCCGGCGCCGGCACCATCCACCACGTTGCGTTTCGGGCGCGGAACCAAGAGGAGCAGCTGGCATGGCGCGCGCGGCTCTCGGCCGCGGGCCAGCAGATCACCCCGGTCATCGACCGGCAGTATTTCGACGCGATCTACTTCCGCACGCCCGGCGGTGTGCTCTTCGAGATCGCCACCGATCCACCGGGATTTGCGGTGGACGAAGATCCGGCCCATCTGGGCGAGGCGCTGAAACTTCCCGAGAAATACGAGGCCCACCGCGCCCGTATCGAGCAGCTGCTGCCGCAGATCCGGGTGCCGTCGTGAGTGGTCTCGGGGCCGCGACCCCCGGCACCGGTCCTCATGCGGGGCAAAGGCTGGTCACGGCGGGTGCCCCGCTGGAGCGCGCGCGGCTGGCTCTGGTGATGATCCACGGCCGCGGCGGCGCGCCGGAGGATATGGCCGGTCTGGCCGACCACCTCGTGCTGCCCGATCTCGCCGTGATCGCCCCGCAGGCGGCCGAGCAGTCCTGGTGGCCGGAGAGTTTTCTGGCGCCACTGGAGACCAATGAACCGGGCCTCGGCAGCGGGCTGAGCGTCATCTCCTCGCTGCTCGATGACCTGTCTGAGCAGGGTTTCGATCCAACACGCGTGGCGCTGATTGGCTTTTCGCAGGGGGCATGCCTGGCGCTGGAAGCGGCAGCGCGGCTGGCGCGTCCGTTCCGTGCGGTGGCCGCGCTCTCCGGCGGGCTGGTCGGCACGGGCGAGGCGGGCGGCGCCCCGCGGGCCGACCTCTACGACCGTCCGGCCAAGACCTTCGACTATGTGGGCCGGCTGGCCGATGTGCCGGTGCTGCTCGGTTGTCACGAGCGCGATCCGCATATTCCGCTGGCGCGGGTGCAGAAGAGCGCCGATGTGATGCAGAACATGGGGGCCAAGGTCGAAACGCTGATCCTGCCCGGCGCCGGACATGGTATCGTCGCCGAAGAGGCCGCCTGGCTGCGCAGGCAGCTGAACACCGAAGGGTAAGGAGTGCGTCCATGGACACCAAGATCGAGATCACCCGCGAAGAGGGCGACAGCAAGGGCCGCTACCTGGCGGTAGTCGAGGGCCACGAGGCCGAGATGACCTACTCCCGCCTCGGCGCCAGCGCGATCATCATCGACCATACCGGCGTGCCGGAAGCCTTGCGGGGCCGCGGTGTCGGCGAGGCGCTGGTGCGCCGCGGGGTGGAGGACGCCCGCGCCGAGGGCCGCAAGATCGTGCCGCTTTGCCCCTTCGCCAAGGCACAGATCGACTGTCACCCCGAATGGCAGGACGTCCTGCAACGAAAAAGCTGAAAGGAGACACGTCATGAGCTGGAGCCCCTGTCCCGACCCAA
>NZ_JBIFFO010000016.1:0-104970 GCF_043557115.1 Sulfitobacter sp. 1A13679 | reverse complement strand
GAGCCGAATGTCGTCTTCGGCCCGAATGTCACCGTGGAATCCGGCAGCACCATCCGCGCCTTCTCGCATCTCGAAGGGTGCCATGTCTCACGCGGCGGGGTCGTCGGCCCCTACGCCCGGTTGCGCCCCGGCGCGGAACTGGCCGAAGACGTGCGCATCGGCAATTTCGTCGAGGTGAAGAACGCGCAGATCGCCGAAGGGGCCAAGGTCAACCACCTGAGCTATATCGGCGACGCCACCGTGGGCGCGCGCAGCAACATCGGCGCGGGCACGATCACCTGCAATTATGACGGGGTGATGAAACATCACACCACCATCGGCGCAGGGGCGTTCATCGGGTCGAACACCATGCTCGTGGCCCCGGTGACCATCGGCGAGGGCGCGATGACCGGCTCGGGCTCGGTCATCACCTCGGACGTGGAGCCAGAGGCGCTGGCCCTGTCGCGCGCCCCGCAGGTTGAGAAACCCGGCATGGCGCGCAAAATGTTCGAAATTTTGAAGGCCAAGAAGGCAAAATTGCAAAGAGGCAGCTAATTATGTGTGGAATTGTCGGGGTGCTTGGCACCCATGAAGTCGCGCCGATCTTGGTCGAAGCGCTGAAACGGCTGGAATATCGCGGCTATGACAGCGCGGGCATCGCGACCCTGAACGAAGGCAAGCTTGAGCGCCGTCGCGCCTTGGGCAAGCTGGTAAACCTCTCGGACGCGCTGGTGCATGAGCCGCTGGCGGGTAAGTCGGGCATCGGCCACACCCGCTGGGCCACCCATGGCGCGCCGAGCGTCACCAACGCCCACCCGCATCAGGCGGGACCAGTGGCCGTGGTGCATAACGGGATCATCGAAAACTTTCGTGAGTTGCGGGCCGAACTGGCCGAACATGGCGCGCAATTCGTGACCGAGACCGATACCGAGACCGTCGCCCTCCTGACCCAGCATCACATGGCGCAGGGCGCAGGCCCGGTAGAGGCCGCCAAACAGACGCTTGCCCGGCTCGAAGGCGCTTTCGCGCTGGCTTTCCTTTTTGACGGACACGACGACCTGATGATCGCGGCGCGCAAGGGCTCGCCCTTGGCCATCGGCTATGGCGAGGGTGAAATGTATGTGGGCAGTGACGCCATCGCGCTTGCCCCGCTGACCCACCAGATCGCCTACCTCGAAGAAGGGGATTGTGCAGTCATCACCCGGACCTCGGTCGAGGTCACCGACCGCAACGGGGCGCTCGCCAACCGCGCGATCAAATCCGTGCAGATCGACAATACCCGCATCGACAAGGCGGGGCACAAACACTTCATGGCCAAGGAAATCGCCGAGCAACCCGGCGTGATCGGCGCGGCCATCGGCCATTACCTCACCCCCGAAGGCGAGATCAACATCAGCGCGCAGGATATTGATTTTACGCAGTTTGACCGGATCCTCATGGTCGCTTGCGGCACGGCCTCCTACGCCTGCTTCACCGCGAAATACTGGTTTGAGCAGATCGCCCGCCTGCCGGTCGAGATCGATGTTGCCTCGGAATTCCGCTACCGTGAACCGCCGATCCCGCCCCGGACGCTCGCGGTTTTCGTCAGCCAATCGGGTGAGACCGCCGACACGCTCGCCGCTCTGCGCTATTGCGAGGGCAAAGCCGCGCGTATCCTGTCGGTCGTCAACGTGCCCGAAAGCTCCATCGCCCGCGAAAGCGATCTGGCGCTGCCGATCCACGCCGGTGTCGAAGTCGGCGTCGCCTCGACCAAGGCCTTCACCTGCCAGTTGGTCGTCCTCTTCGCGCTGGTGCTCAAAGCCGCGCGGGACCGCGATGTGATCAGCACAGAGAACTTCGCGGATCACATCTCAGCCCTGCGCGGGCTGCCCGCGACCATCAGCACCGCGCTTGAACAAAACGACGCGATGCAGGAGGCCGCGCTCAAGCTCTCCCATGCCCGCGACGTGCTGTTCCTTGGCCGGGGCCAGATGTACCCCCTCGCCCTTGAAGGCGCGCTGAAACTCAAGGAAATCAGCTACATCCACGCCGAAGCTTATGCATCGGGTGAGCTGAAACACGGCCCCATCGCGCTGGTGGATGAGCATGTGCCGGTGGTCGTCATGGCCCCGCGCGACGCGCTGTTCGACAAGACCGTCAGCAACATGCAAGAGGTCATGGCGCGCAAGGGCAAGGTGATCTTGATCTCCGATGCCAAAGGTCAGGCCGAGGCCAATGACGGGGTCTGGTTCAGCATCGAAATGCCCCCGGTGCCGGATGCGCTGGCGCCGATCCTCTATGCGGTTCCAGCGCAGTTGCTGGCCTACCACACCGCCGTGGCGAAGGGCACGGATGTGGACCAGCCGCGCAATCTGGCGAAATCGGTGACGGTGGAATGACCCCCGAAACCGCTTTGCAGGAGCTCGAAGCGCAGGCCAACCCGGCCCGCGCGGAAGAGATGCGCGCCTATCACAAGGCCGACCGGCGCTATCTCGGCCTGACCAACCCGCAAATCGCAGCGCTTGCGCAAAGCTGGCGAGCGGCACTCGATGTCGAAGGCCGTGTCGCCCTCGCCGATGGGCTTTGGCAGTCCGACATTTTCGAGGCGCGTGTGGCGGCGGCCAAATTGCTGACCCAAGCGCGGCTGCGCCCCGATGATCAGGCCGCTTGGGCGTTGATCGCAAGTTGGACGGCGGATTTCGACAGTTGGGCGATTGCCGATCATGCCAGCATGGCGGCACAGAAACGTCTGGTGGCTGACCCCACCCGCTTGGACGAGGTGGAAGACTGGGTCGCCTCGGATCACCTTTGGACCCGGCGCGCGGCACTTGTCTCCACCCTGCCTTGGACCAAGCAGAACAATCCCAAACCAGAGGAGCTTGAAGCCCGCGACCGTATCCTCGGCTGGGCCGCGACGATGGTGCCGGATCACCGCTGGTTCATCCAGAAAGCCATCGGTTGGTGGCTGCGCGATCTGTCGAAACACGACGCTGACCGCACCAGCGCCTTCATCGCCACCCATGGGGAGGCGATGAAACCTTTCGCGGTGAAAGAAGCCCTGCGCCTGCTGAAAAAGTCAGACGGCGCAGGCTGACCCTTAGCCTTCGGTCGAGACCTCGACCGTGGTAAGGTCGGTCAGCGACGCGCCGATCAAACGCAAGGCAGGCAGCGACATGCGGCTGCCTGCGGTTGCGGGCCCCTCCAGCGGGATCAATGTCACGGCGGCGGATTTGCCCGTTGCGGGGTTGGTCACCCGCCCCGGCTGTTCGGCGTCGATCAGAGGTGTTTTCAACCACAGCCCCGGCTCCGTCGCGCTGCCCAAGCTGACCACGGTCGACCCCAAGGCGGCACCGGCGCTGGCAGGCGCGCGGGTGGCCGCTTCGCGCTCTGCGGCCGTGGTGGTATCCAGCGCCTCGGCGCTGCTGCCCGCGGTGGCGATGGGAGAGGCGGCGGGCGGCGTTGCGCTCGGAGTTGCGACCTCAGCCGTGGCATCGACCGATGCGGGTGCGGGTGCAGGCTCTGACTGGCTGGCATCCATCCCGAGGCGTTCCGTCAGGTTGCTGCAACCGGCGGTGGCGGCGGCGATGAAAAGCGGTAAGATTATACGTGTCATTCGCGCAGCCTATCCGTGCCCTGCCCCCTTATCAATCGCCCAAATGGCGCTTGCCCCGGGTTGGGCGGGGCATTACCTATGAAGCATGACAGCACCCCTCATTGACCCTTTCATGCGCGCGATCACCTATCTGCGCGTCTCCGTCACCGACCGCTGCGATTTTCGCTGCGTCTACTGCATGTCGGAGAACATGACCTTCCTGCCGAAGAAGGAATTGCTGACGCTGGAGGAGCTCGACCGCCTGTGCAGCAATTTCATCGACCTCGGCGTCGAGAAGCTGCGCATCACCGGGGGCGAGCCGCTGGTCCGGCGCGGCATCATGACCTTCTTTGACGGCATGAAACGGCACCTCGACAGTGGCAAGCTGAAAGAGCTGACGCTGACCACCAACGGCAGCCAGTTGGAGCGTTTCGCTGACGATCTCTATGCCGCCGGGGTGCGCCGGGTGAATGTCTCGCTCGACACGCTGGACGAGCAGAAATTCGCGGATATCACCCGCTGGGGCCGCCTGCCGCAGGTGCTGCGCGGGATCGACGCGGCGCAGCGCGCAGGCCTGAAGATTAAGATCAACGCCGTGGCGCTCAAGGGCTTCAACGAGCCGGAACTGCTGCATATGACCGAATGGTGCGCCGAGCGGGGCATAGATCTCACGTGGATCGAAGTCATGCCGATGGGCGACTTGGGCAATGAGGATCGTTTCGGCCAATACTGGTCGCTGCGCGACGTGCGCGCGCGTTACGCCGAGCATTACACCGTCACCGATCTGGCTGAGCGTACGGGGGGCCCTGCGCGCTATGTGCGGCTGGAGGAGACCGGGCAGAAGATCGGCTTCATCACGCCTCTGAGCCACAACTTCTGCGAAAGCTGTAACCGCGTGCGGGTCACCTGCACCGGCGAGATTTTCATGTGTCTGGGCCAAGAGGACGTGGCCGATCTGCGCAAACCTCTGCGCGACCACCCGGACACGGACCTGCCGTTGCAGGAGGCCATTCGCGCGGCCATCGACCGCAAGCCCAAAGGCCATGATTTCGACTATTCGCGGCAGCGTGTCGACGGGCAGATGCCCCGCCACATGAGCCACACGGGCGGCTGAGCCTTTGGCTGTGCCGTTTCTCTACCGGGCATGGGTCGCGGCGAGCCGTATGATCTTGCCCGTGGCCGGGCGGCGCTCCATGGCCAAACTGCGCCGCGCCGAGGTCGCAACAGAACGCGCGCGCGAAAAGCTGGGCCATGCCAGCCAACACCGCCCCGAGGGGCAGTTGATCTGGTTTCACGCAGCCTCGGTTGGGGAGAGCCTGTCGGTTCTGGCGCTGATCGACCGGATGGGGCGCGCTTTGCCGCAGGCGCATTTCCTCATCACCTCCGGCACCGCCACCTCGGCCCGTTTGGTGGGCAGCCGCCTGCCCCCGCGCACGCAGCATCAGTTCGCCCCGCTCGACGCCCCCGGCCCGCTAAAGCGTTTCCTTGACCATTGGCGGCCCGATGCGGCGCTCTTCGTGGAAAGCGAGCTTTGGCCGCAGATGCTGCGACGGACCCATGCACGGGGCACGGCGATGGCGCTGATCAACGCCCGCCTCTCGCAACGCTCTATCGAAAGCTGGCAGAAACGGCCCGCACTGGCGGGGTTCCTCTTTGGCGTGTTTGACCTGATCCTGACACAGAATGACGCGATGGCCCGGGCCATGGCCACGATCAACGCCCCGGCTGACCGGGTCACGCCGGGGATCAACCTCAAGTCCATGGCGGGCCCCTTGCCACAGGATGAGGAGACCATCGCCGAGGCGCGGGAGGCCTTGGAGGGCCGCCCTGTCTGGATCGCCTCCTCAACCCACCCGGGCGAGGAGAAAGCGGTCTTGGAGGCGCATCGCCAACTGCTGGAGCGCATCCCCGAGCTGTGCTTGATCCTTGCCCCCCGCCACCCCGAGCGGGGTGACGAGGTCGCCGGTCTCATCGCCAGCTACGGTCTGACGCATGGGCGTCGAACACGGGGCGACATGCCGCGCGAACAGGTCTATCTGGCCGACACTCTGGGCGAGTTGGGCACATGGTACGCGCTATCCGACATCGTCTTTCTGGGCGGGTCGCTGCAACCGATTGGGGGGCACAACCCCTATGAGGTCGCGCAGGCCGGGGCGATGGTGCTCTCGGGCACCCATGTCGCCAATTTTGCCGAGACCTATGCCGAGATGGAAGCCGAGGGCGCCGCGCGGCTGGTGGCGGGCACGCAGGATTTGGCGGACCGTGTGGGGGCTCTGCTGCGCAACGATATTGCCCGTGCAAGTGGTGTAGCCGCGGCCAAGGCCTATGCCGCCGGGCAGACCGACAAGCTCGACAGTATTGCCGAGCGTCTGATCACGGCCCTGCACCTGCGAGAGGACAGCGATGCCTGAGCTTTTCGTCACCAACTACAACCGTAATTTCACCGGGGTGTCGGCCACGGCGGCCAATGTGGTCCGGCAACAGGTCGACCGGCATGACTTGGCGCTGGTGGGCCAGCCCCTGCCCGGCTGCCCGGTGCCACTGACCCGCGTCGCGGCGGGGCGGATCACCCGCAAACATCCCCCCCAAGACCGCCCTTTCGCCATCTGGCATGTGCGCCGCAACACCGAAATGCGCAGCGCGCTTTGGCTGCGCGATGTGCGTGGGGCAAATATCCGGATCGTCTTTACCTCTGCCGCGCAGCGCCTGCATTCGGCCTATCCGCGTTGGCTGATCCGGCAAATGGACGCGGTGATCGCCACGACCGAACGCGCGGCGGAGTTTGTGCCCCATGTCCGCGCCGTGGTGCCGCATGGGGTAGACACCGATGTCTTCTCCCCCGCCACCAACCGGGCGAACGCTTGGGAGCAGTTGGGCTTTGGCGGCACCCATGGCATCGCCACCGTGGGGCGCATCCGGCCCGAGAAAGGCACCGACCTTTTCGTCGAGGCCATGCTGCGCCTGCTGCCCCAACGCCCCGGCGCGGTGGCGCTTGTGATTGGCCGGGCGGGCGGCAAGTATGAGGCCTTTCTGACAAAGCTCAAGACACAGGTCGAGGCCGCGGGCCTTGCGGACCGCCTCCTTTTCGTGGGCGAATACCCTGCTGCCGACCTGCCGAAACTGATGCGCGCGCTGTCGTTGGTGGTGCAACTGCCGCGTTACGAAGGCTATGGCATGGTCCCGCTCGAAGCGCTCGCCTCGGGCGTGCCTTTCGTGGGCAGCGATGCGGGCTATTACGGCGCCTTCTCGAACGGGGGGCGCGTGGGCAAGGTCGTACCACTGGGGGCGGCGGAGGCGGCGGCCCAATCCGCCCTGTCCCTGCTTGAGCGCGATGACCAAGCCGCCCTGTCAGAGGCCGCGCGCCACTGGGCCGAACACCGTTTCAGCGCGCGGGCCGAGGCCGATGGGATCGAGGCCGTCTACGGCGCGCTTTGGGAGCGCAGCTAGCCCCCAAAGCAGAGCGCGCCCCCCCAAGGGAGGCGCGCTCTAGTCATTACTGAAGGTAGGATCAGGCCGCAGGCATCCGTTGCTCGACGATGCTTGCCCACCAGCTACACCCCGCCGGGATGGCTTCGTCGTTGAAGTTATACTCCGGGTGGTGCACCGCCGCCGTGTCACCGTTGCCAACGAGGATATAGGCGCCCGGACGCTCTTCGAGCATGAAGGCAAAGTCTTCACCCCCCATGACCAGCGGCGCTTCTTCACATTGGCCTGAGATCGAGCGTGCGACATCGGCTGCAAACTCGGTCTGCTCCTCGTGGTTGACCATGACCGGGTAGCCGCGATGGTAGGTCACATCAGCCGTGCCGCCGAAGGTTCCCGCGATGCCGCTGCAGATCTCGTTGATCCGCTTCTCAGCCAGCTGGCGCATTTCGGCGGACATGGTGCGCACGGTGCCTTTAATCTGCACCTTCTGTGGGATCACGTTGAAGGCTTTCGAAGAAGTCTCGAAAGCGGTGACCGACACCACGATCTGCTCCACCGGGTCGGCGTTGCGCGAAGTGATGGTTTGCAGCGCGAGCACGGCTTGGGCCGACATCACGGTGGTGTCGACGGTCTCATGCGGTTTCGCGGCATGGCCACCACGGCCTTCGAAAGTGATGTCGAACTGGTCGGTCGCGGCAAAGAACGATCCCGCGCGGATGCCGAAGGATCCCGTGGGCATGCCCGGCCAGTTGTGCATGCCGTAGACCTCTTGGATACCCCAGCGGTCCATCATGCCGTCTTCGCACATCTCGCGACCGCCGCCGCCGCCCTCCTCGGCGGGCTGGAAGATCACCACGACAGTGCCGTCGAAGTTCCGGGTCTCGGCGAGGTATTGTGCAGCACCCAAGAGCATGGCGGTGTGGCCGTCATGGCCGCAGGCATGCATCGCGCCATCGGTCTTGGAGGCATAGTCCAGCCCGGTCTGTTCGTGGATCGGCAGCGCGTCCATGTCGGCGCGCAACCCGATGACCTTGCCCGAGCCCGTCTCCTTACCCTTGATCACGCCGACGACACCGGTGCGGCCAATGCCCTCAACCACCTCGTCGCAGCCGAAGCTGCGCAGTTTTTCGGCCACGGTGGCCGAGGTGCGGTGGGTCTCGAACAGGATCTCGGGATTTTCATGCAGGTCGCGGCGCCATGCGGTAATGTCGTCATGCAGCTCGGCAAATCGGTTCTTAACGGGCATTTAGGAAGTATCCTCCGGAGTTGGGTTGGGCGCTGTTTTCATGCAGTCGCATTTATCTGCCCCATGCTTACGCCCTTGCCAGCCGGTCCTCAACCACCTGCGCGAACCATGAGCAGCCCGCCGGGATCGCGGCATCGTCAAAGTCATATTCCGGGTGATGGACCGTCGCCCCTTCGCCGTTGCCGATCATAATATAGGCACCCGGTCGCGCATTGAGCATATAGGAAAAATCCTCTCCGGCCATGATCGGCGGGGTGTCCCGGTCGGTGCCGGGAGTGACCTTGTCGGCGGCCTCTGCGGCAAAGCGGGTTTGATCGGCGTGGTTGCGGGTGACCGGGTAACCGCGCTGGTAGTCGATCTCGGCCCGGCATTGATGTGCCTCCGCCGTCAGGCGTGTGAGGTCGTGCAGCCGACGCTCGGCCAAATCCTGAACCTCCGGATCCAGCGTGCGCACCGTGCCGCGCAACAGCACCTTATGCGGCAATACATTGTGGCTGTCGGTGTCGCTGCGCAGGGTGCAGACCGAAACGACGACCTGTTTCAGCGGATCGGTGTTGCGGCTGGCGATGGATTGCAGCGCGATCATCACATGCGCGGCGGCGAGGTTCGTGTCCACCGCCTCATGCGGGGCCGCGGCATGGCCGCCTTGGCCCGTCAGCGTGATGGCAAACTCGTCCGCCGCGGCCAAGAGCGCGCCCTCGCGGATCGCGAATTGCCCCGTGGGGTGGCCGGGCATGTTGTGCATGCCGTAGACCTCATCGATGCCCCAGCGGTCCATCAGCCCTTCCTGCACCATGACATTGCCGCCACCGCCGCCCTCCTCGGCGGGCTGGAAGATCAGCACCACGCGCCCGTCGAAATTGCGCGTCTCCGCGAGGTATTGCGCCGCCCCAAGCAGCATCGCCGTATGACCGTCATGGCCGCAGGCATGCATCTTGCCGGGGTGTTTCGAGGCGTGCGGCAATCCCGTCGCTTCGGTGATCGGCAGCGCGTCCATGTCCGCCCGCAGCCCGATGGTGCGGCCCGAGGTGTTGCTTTGCCCCTCGATCACCGCGACCACGCCGGTCTGGGCGATGCCAGTGGTGATGTCGGTGATGCCGAAGCTGCGCAGCTTCTCCTCGACGAAGCGCGAAGTCTCGGGCAGGTCGAACATGAGCTCCGGGTGTTGGTGAAGGTGACGGCGCCAGGCGGTGATCTCGGCATGGGTCTCGGCAAAGCGGTTCTTGATCGGCATGGAATGTCCTTTTCGAAATATGCTCAGAGCGTCGGGCCAAGGCGGATGGCACTGCCATCGCTGAAACGGTCGGCGCGGAATCTGCGCAGATCATGGCCCGGCGCGTCGCCCATGACCAGAGCCGCCAGCACCCGCCCCATGGCCGGCCCGATGCCAAAGCCGTGGCCCGACATGCCGGTGCCGATCACAAGGCCCGGGATCTGCGCGCAAGCATCCACCACCGGCACGATATCGGGCATCGTGTCGATCATGCCGGCCCATGAGGCGCGGGCGGTGATGGGCGGCAGATCGGGATAGAGCGCGGCAAAACGTTTGCGCGCCCGGCGCTGGGCGCGGTGGTCCGGCATGGGGTCGAGGATGCGCATCGCCTCGAAGGGGCTGTGCGCGTCAGCCGCCCAGTTCCGGGGCGTGCGCCACGCATCGGGAAAGCCGCGCGGGGCCGCGGCGCGCAGACGCTGACCGAAGGGGCTTTGGCGCAGTTGCGGCAGGTAGTGCCGCAGCGCGCGGAAGGCATCGGGGCCGACATAGAGATCGGGACGCCCGCCGGGCGCCAGCGTATAGCCGCCATCGGCGCGGCGGCGGAAGGCAAGACCCGCCTCGGCGGCGGCCCCGGCGTGGACCTCGGGCAGAACATTGGTGGCCAGCACGCTCTCGCGCACCGAAAGCTGCGGCAGGCTGACACCATGGGCACGCAGGAACAGCGCCGACCACGCCCCGCCCGCCAGCACGACCGAGGAACAGCGGATCGCGCCCGCCTCGCTCACCACGCCCGCCACGCGACCAGCGGCGAGGTCAAGGCGCCGCACCGCGCAATTCTCGATGATCTTCACGCCCTCGCTCGCTGCCAATGCCGCCAAGGCGGGCACGGCGACCCAAGGCTCTGCGCGCATGTCGGAGGGGGTAATGAGCGCCCCGGCATAGGTCCCGGCCAGCCCCGGGAAAGCCTTGGCAACTTCGCCCGCGTCCATCAACCGGCTGTCGACGCCGTGGGTCTTGGCATGGGGCAGCCAGTCGGCATAGCCCTGCATCTTGGCTTCGGTCCCCGCCAGATAGGTGACGCCGGTCTGCTGCAGGCCGATGTCGCGGTCGAGTTCTGGCGCAAGCTCACGCCAAAGCCGCGCGGCCTCGACCATGATCGGCAATTCGTCTGAGTCGCGCCCTTGTTGGCGGATCCAGCCCCAGTTGCGGCTGGATTGTTCCGCGGCGATGCGGCCCTTTTCCAAGAGCGTGACCTGTTTGCCTGCGCGGGCCAGAAACAAGGCGGTACAAACGCCGATCACCCCACCGCCGATGACGACGACCTCGCTCTCGCGCGGCGGGGTGCGCGGGTAGCTGGCGGGGGTGGCAAGGGTGATAGGAAAGGCGGACATGCGGACCCCGGTGGCTGACGCCGCGCGGCTGCACCGGGCGGCCGTGAAAAGGACTGGCCCCGCGCGGGGCCAGCCACAGGTCTGTCAGGGATGGCTCAGCCCTGCAAGCGGGTCAGCAGACGGCGCATGAAGTCGTGGCCGGCCTCGAATTGCGCCACCTCGATAAACTCGTTGGGCTGATGCGCCTGCGCGATATCGCCCGGGCCGCAGATCACGGCGGAATAGCCCGCCTCCTGAAACTGCCCGGCCTCGGTGCCGTAGCTGACCTTGTGGCTGGCGTTGTCGCCGGTGATCTGGCGCACGATCTGCTCGGCCTCGCCGTCCTTCTCGGGCTGCAGGGCGGGCACGTCGAAGCGCGTCGAGGTCTCGATATAGGTCTCGGGCACCACGTCCTGCATCTGCTTTTCGACCTCGCGCACCTTCTTGAGGTAGGCGGTGCCCCATTTGTCCTTGTCCTCGCCGGGGACGACGCGGAAATCCATCGCGAACTTACAGTCCTTAGCGGTGATGTTGTGGGCCGTGCCGCCCTCGATCACGCCGACATGGGCGGTGGTGAAGGGCGGATCGAACATCGCCGCCGTCTCGGTCGGCTTGGCGGCCATGTTGTCGCTGTTCACGTCATTGGCCCATTCGATAAGCTTCGCGCCCGCCATGATCGCGTTGACCCCGGTGTGCAGCAGCGAGGAATGCACCTCGAAGCCCACCAGATGGGTGTTGAAGCCGATGCCGCCCTTGTGGCCGGTCACCGCCTGCATGGTCGAAGGCTCGCCCACGATCACCGCCGAGCCCTTGGGCACCACGCCCTGCATCGCCTGGATCATCGGCGGGGCACCGGTGCAGCCGATCTCCTCATCGAAGCTGAGCGCGATCTGCAGCGGGCGATTGACTTCTGCATAATGCGCCTCGACCAGCGCCCAGATCGCCAGCGCATCAAAGCCCTTCATGTCGCAGGTGCCGCGCCCGTAGTAGCGGCCGTCCTTCTCAGTCACGGTGAAAGGGTCGGTGTCCCAGGCCTGCCCGTCGACCGGCACCACATCCGTGTGCCCCGAAAGGACCACGGCCCCCTCCTCCCACGGGCCGGCATGGGCAAAAAGCGCATGTTTCGGCTGGTCGGGATCGATGTAGCGGTGGCTCTCGATCCCGTGCGAGGCGAGGTAGTCAGCCACCCAGTCGATCAGCGGGATATTCGTGTCGCGCGACACGGTGGGAAAGCTGATGAGTTTGGTCATCAACTCGAGCGGGGTCAGGCGTTCGGTCATGGGTCTTCTTTCAATAGCCGCTGTCGGTGGTCAGCACATGGTGCCCCGGCTCCACCTCGCGGTAGACCGAAGGCTCGGGCCGGTAACTGACCGGATGGATTGGCGAGGGGATCGGCTTGAAGTTCAGGTCCTTCTCGGACTTGCGGCGGCGCGGATCGGCGATCGGCACGGCCTTCATCAGCGCCTGCGTATAGGGGTGCTGCGGGTTCTCGAAGACCCGCTGGCGCGAGCCCATCTCAACGATGCGGCCCAGATACATGACGCCGACATAGTGGCTCACGCGTTCGACCACGGCCATGTCGTGGCTGATGAACAAAAACGACAGTTCCATCTCGGCCTGAAGCTCCATCATCAGGTTCAAGACCTGCGCCTGCACCGACACGTCCAGCGCCGAGACCGCTTCGTCCGCGATGATGAGCTTGGGGTTCAGCGCAAGCGCACGGGCGATGGCGACGCGCTGGCGCTGGCCGCCCGAAAGCTCATGCGGGAAGCGGCGCATGAAGCTGCGCGGCAGTTCCACGCGGTCGAAAAGCATCTCGATCCGCTTGTTGATCTCACCGCCCTTGAGCGTGCCGAAGTTGTGGATAGGCTCGGCCACCTGATCGGCCAACTGCATCTGCGGGTTGAGCGAGGCGAAGGGGTCTTGGAAGATCATTTGCATGTCGAGCCGCGCGGTGCGCAGCGCCGATTGGTCCAGCGACATGATGTCGACGCCGTCGAGGTTCACCTCCCCCGACATCGGCTCTACCAACCGCAGGATCGAGCGTCCGGCGGTGGATTTGCCGCAGCCCGATTCGCCGACGAGGCTGAGCGTCTGGCCCTTGTTGAGCGAGAACGACAGGTCCTCGACCGCATGCACATTGGCGACGGTGCGACGCAGGAAACCGCCCTGCACCGGGAAGCGCGTGGTCAGGTTCTTGACCGACAGAAGCGTCTCTTCGCGGCCCTTGATCGGCACGATCTCCTTGTCGGGCGTGCCCAGCAGTTTCATCGGCTCGGGGTATGGCTTGCCCGTCATCTCGCCGAGCTTCGGCACCGCGGCGAGAAGCGCCTTGGTATAGGGGTGCTGCGGGTTCTCGAAGATCTCCTCGACGGTGCCTTCCTCGACCTTCTTGCCGCGGAACATCACGACCACGCGGTCGGCCATCTGCGCCACCACGGCCATGTCGTGGGTAATGAACATCACCGCCGTCCCGGTCTCGCGCTTAAGCCGATCCATCAGGGCGAGGATCTCGGCCTGAATGGTCACGTCGAGCGCGGTGGTGGGCTCATCGGCGATCAAGAGGCGCGGCTCACAGGCCAGCGCCATGGCGATCACCACACGCTGGCGCATGCCGCCCGAAAGTTCGTGGGGGTACTGCTTGAGACGCCGCTCCGGCTCGGGGATGCGGACCTGTTTCATTAGTTCCAGCGCGCGGGCCTCGGCCTCTTTGCGGGTCATGTTCAGATGCAGGCGCAGACCTTCGGTCATCTGCTTGCCGATGGTGAACACGGGGTTCAGTGCGGTCATCGGCTCTTGGAAGATCATGCCGATCTCATTGCCGCGAATCTTGCGCATCAGATTGCCGCCGCTGGCCGCAAGATCAACCTGGCCTTCTTCACCGCGCTCAAAAAGCAGGCGACCGCCTGCAATTTCACCGCCGCCATACTCAACCAGTCGCATCAGCGACAGGGAAGACACCGATTTGCCCGATCCTGATTCTCCGACCACGCAAACCGTCTCACCGGGATTGATGTCGAAACTGACATCCTCGACACCGACCACGGGGCCATCTTTGGTTTGAAATTCGACGCGCAGGCCCTGAATTTGGGCGATTGGCGCCCCATTGGTGTGATCCAGCATCTGTTTCCCTGTTGTTTTTATTGGCGCAGATTTTGCCCGACGCTACGGCGAATGTCACGAGACTGTCAAACCTGACGCGCAGAGTTCGGGCTTTGTCATAATTGCGCCACGTCCGCCCTTGCAATTTCCGGCAAACCTGTTTCGATATAGCCCATGCGGTTTGGAAAGAGCGCTTCGATCACAGGTTGAATATTGCTTGTTTTGTTATGTTTAGCTGGCGAAGCTCATGTTCTTTCCGGGGCGACAACAACAAGGCGGGGAACATCCCGTCGACAATAAGCGGCACGCCCACGTGTCCAACATGGAGTAAGATATGAAATTGAAGACCCTATTGATGGGGGCTGTCGCATCGACGGCGCTTGCCCCTATGGCCTTTGCCGAAGCCCATGAGGGCGAGCGGGGCCGCGACGGCGAAGTCAAGATCATCTATTGGCAGGCGCCTTCGATCCTGAACCCCTATCTGTCGAGCGGCACAAAAGACGTCGAAGCCTCCTCGCTGGTTCTCGAACCGCTGGGCCGCTACGACCAGAACGGCGCGCTGGTGCCCTATCTGGCAACCGAGATTCCGACGCTGGAAAACGGCGGCGTGAGCGAAGACCTCAAGACCATCACATGGAAGCTGAAAGACGGCCTAATGTGGTCCGACGGCACCCCCGTCACCGCCAATGACGTCAAGTTCACCGCTGATTACTGCATGAACCCCGAAGGCGGCTGCGCGCAGTTGGCTAAATTCGAAGGTGTCTCCTCGGTCGACGTGGTCGACGACCAGACAGTCAAGGTTACCTTCTCCGAGCCGATGCCGAACCCCTACGGCCCCTTCATGGGCGGCCAATCCCCGATCATTCAGGCGGCACAGTTCGCCGATTGCACCGGCGCCAAAGCGCCTGAGTGCACCGAGGCCAACTTCAACCCCATCGGCACCGGCCCCTTCACCGTCACCGAGTTCCGCCCGAACGACGTGATCACCATGGCCGCGAACGAGAATTACCGGGACCCGAGCAAGCCTGCCTTCGCCACGCTGACCTTCAAAGGCGGCGGTGACGCGACAGCGGCGGGCCGTGCCGTGATGGAAACGGGTGAGTTCGACTACGCCTGGAACCTGCAACTGGCCCCCGATGTCATCGCCAAGATGGCCGAAGGCGGCAAGGGCAAGCCCATGTCGGCTTTCGGCACGCTGGTTGAGCGTCTTGAACTGAACATGACCGATGCCTCCCCCGATCTGCCGGAGGGTGAGCGCGCCACGGCCAAACACCCGCACCCGATCCTGAGCGATGAGAAAGTCCGCCGGGCGCTCTCCATGGCGATCGACCGCGAACTGCTGGTCGAGGTCGGCTACGGCCAAGCGGGCCGCGCCACCTGCAACATGGTGCCTGCGCCTGAGCTTTACGCCTCGGACAACACCGACTGTCTGACCCAAGACATCGAAGGCGCCAAGGCGCTGTTGGACGAAGCGGGCTGGGTTGACAGCGATGGCGACGGTGTGCGTGAGAAGGATGGCGAGAAACTGTCCCTGCTCTACCAGACCTCGACCAACGCCGTGCGTCAGGACTTCCAAGCGCTGATCAAGGATTGGTGGAGCCAGATCGGTGTTGAAACCGAATTGCGCAACATCGACTCTTCGGTCTTCTTCGGTGGCGACCCCGGTTCGACCGACACGTTCCAGCGTTTCTATGCAGACGTTGAAATGTACGCCAACAACTTCGACGGCACCGACCCGCAGAGCTACCTTGCCCAGCGGACCTGCGCCAAGTTCCCAAGCCCGGAAACACAGTGGCAGGGTGAGAACATCAACCGCTTCTGCAACGAAGAGTATGATGCGATGGTGGCCGAACTGGGCCGCACCGGCGAGATGGAAAAGCGTGGCGAACTGGCCAAAAAGCTGAACGACATGCTGACCAAAGACAGCTACTCGATCCTGCCGCTGGTGGACCGTGGTCGCGTCTCGGCTGCTTCCAACACCCTTGGTGGCGTTGTGCTGAACACATGGGACTCCGAACTGTGGAATGCCGCCGATTGGTACCGCATGGAAGAGTGATCCAGGACGGAGGCGCGGCAGGCCCGCGCCTCCCTTCAACGACCTTCGGGGGTGTGCGTCATCCGCGCGCCCCCGTCTCGCCCCCACCCCCTCACAGACTGACCTACAAAGGCGACGCCCATGTTGACCTTCACCATCCGACGACTTCTTTTGTCGATCCCGACGCTTTTGTTTATCAGCCTGGTGATTTTCCTGCTGCTGCAACTCGCCCCCGGCGACCCGATGGCCCAAGTGCCGCTGACGGTCCCGCCCGAGGTGAAAGAAAAGATGCGCGAGGCGCTTGGCCTCGGCCAGCCGATCTATATCCAGTATTGGAAATGGCTCGTGCAGGTCTTTTGGATCGAGCCGCAGGTCTTCATCGACTACCTGACCAACCGCTCCGCCCTGTTTAGCTGGCTGCCCGATACGGCGCTTTCCGAAGGCAAGCTGCGCGTGATCTCTTGGCAGACCCGTTCGCCGGTGATGGACATCGTGATCCAGCGCATGCCGCAGACCCTCTGGGTCGTGGGGCTGGCCTATATCGTGGGCATCGTCATCGCGATCCCGATCGGCATCTACTCGGCCTACCGGCACTATTCGGTTTTCGATCAGGCCGGGACGTTCATTACCATGATCGGCTTTTCGATCCCGCCCTTCTTCACCGGTCCGCTGCTCATCGTGATCTTCTCGGTCTCTCTCGGCTGGCTGCCGTCGATCTATGACACGACCCATGTTGTGAACGATTGGGAGAGCTTCAAGGTGCAGTTCTTCCAGATGATCATGCCGGTGATGGTGCTGGCGCTGCAAACCACGGCGCAGATCAGCCGCTACATGCGTGGTGCCATGCTCGACAACCTCAACCAAGACTACGTGCGCACCGCCCGCGCCAAGGGGCTGAAGGAAAGCGTCGTGGTCATGGTGCATGTGCTGCGCAACTCGATGATCCCAGTGGTCACCGTCATCGCGCTTGGCATGCCCGCGATCTTTGGCGGCGCCATCATCACCGAGAACGTCTTTAAGGTGAACGGCATCGGCCAACTGCTGCTGACCGCGCTACGCGCCAACGACCTGCCGATGGTGATGACCCTAACCTTCATCTTCGCGGTGCTGATCGTGCTGTTCAACCTGATCGCAGATATCCTCTACGGCCTGCTTGACCCAAGGATCCGTTATGACTGAGCAACCCATTCCCGCAAGCCCGGTCGAAGCCGACCTCGAGTTCATGAAGGCCCTGCAAGACAAGGGCCCGCAAAAACCGCCGCGCAGCCAATGGCGCGATGTTTGGGACCAGTTCCGCAAACACAAGGGCGCGCTTTTCGGCGGTGGTTTCCTGATCTTCATCACACTGGCCGTGATCTTTGGCCCCTATCTGTGGGACATCGACGCCAAGAAGCTGGACATCCGCAACAAGAACTGGCGGCCGATCTATACCCTGCTGTGGGATGGCGATGCCAAGGCGGGCTGGGCGCATCCCTTCGGCACCGACCAGTTGGGGCGCGACATCCTTGCGCAGATGCTCTTTGGCGGGCGGGTGTCGATGGCCGTGGGCTGGATGGCGATGGTGCTGGCGCTGATCATCGGCACCGCCGTCGGCGTGCTCTCGGGCTTTTTCAAACGTATGGACTTCTGGCTGATGCGGTTCACCGACCTGATCCTCAGCCTGCCGATCCTGCCTCTGGTCCTGCTCGCCGTGACGCTCTTTGGCCAACCGCTGCGGGCGCAGTTCGGGCCGGAGGGTGGCATGTTCATCCTCATCGTCTCGGTCATCAGCCTGACCTCATGGATGCAGACCGCGCGGATCGTGCGCGGCGATATTCTGGCGCTGAAAGAGCGTGAGTTCATCCTCGCCGCGCGCTCCATCGGCACCACGCCGGGCAAGATCATCCGCCGCCATCTGCTGCCCAATGTGATCTCGCCCATCATGGTCTCGGCCACCTTGGGCCTCGCCACGGCGATCATCACCGAAAGCGCGCTGAGCTTTCTTGGTGTCGGCTTCCCATCGGACTTCCCGACATGGGGCAAGCAACTGGCCGATGCCGTGGACCGGATGCAGGAGTTCCCCGAGCGGGTGATGCTGCCCGGCATCGCCATCTCGCTGACCGTGCTGGCGGTGAACTACCTCGGCGACGGTCTGCGCGACGCGCTCGACCCGCGCATCCGCGGACGCTGAGCAAAATAAGAACCGACCGGCCCCTGCCCCCTGTGGCGGGGGCCGATTGTTTTACGCCCCTTGACGCAGGGTGAACAGCGTCGCCCCTTTTCCCATCAATGCGGAATTTAATTCACCCCTCTGGGGGTCGGCCCTGTGCGCTTTCACTTGATTGTGACCCGCACCCGCTCCAAATGGGAAATAATTCCGTTTTCGAGGGTTTTCGCGATGTTTGAGTCTTTCGGCTTTGAAGAGACGACAGCAAAAGAGGCGTCCGTTCTGCTGGCGGCCCTCATCGGGCTGGCGTTCGGCGTGCTGGCGCAGCGCACGCGGTTTTGCTTTCGCCGGAGCCTTGTGGGTGAAGACCGACGCCAAGCGCTTGGCATCTGGCTGACCGCACTGGCGCTGGCGGTGATCGGCACGCAGGCCGCCGTTGCCGCCGGATGGATCAGTTTTGACGCGCATCGCTTCATGGCCAGCGACGTGCCGCTTTTGGCGATTGCCGTGGGTGGGCTGCTCTTTGGCGCGGGCATGGTGCTGACACGCGGCTGCATCTCGCGCCTCACGGTGCTGACAGGCGGCGGCAACCTGCGGGCGGCGCTGGTGGTGCTGGTCTTTGCCGTGGTGGCCCATGCGACGCTGAAAGGCGTCTTGGCACCGCTGCGCGTGGCGCTCGGCTCTGTCACCGTGAATATGGGAGAGAACGTGAGCCTCGCCGCCCTGCCCGGCGGTGCGCTGCTCTGGGCTGGTGTGATCGCCGTGGCGGCGCTGGCCTATGCGCTGCGCTCGGGCAACCGTCCGGGGCAACTGGTGATGGCGGCGCTGATCGGTCTCTTGGTCCCCGCCGCATGGGTCGGCACCGGGTTCATCCTGCTTGATGAATTCGACCCGATCGCGATGGAGAGCCTCAGCTTCACCTCTCCCTCCGCCGATACGCTGTTCTGGACCATCGCCAGCAGTTCAATCCCCGCAGGCTTTGGCACCGGGCTATTGGGCGGCGTTTTTGTCGGTGCGCTGATCGCCAGCCTTTTCGCGCGGGAGTTCCGGTGGCAGAGCTTTGACGCCCCCCGCCAGACCGGGCGCTACCTGACCGGGGCCGCCATGATGGGCGTGGGCGGCGTGTTGGCCGGGGGCTGCACCTTGGGCGCGGGGCTCTCCGGCGTGCCGACGCTTTCGGTCGCAGCCATCGAGGCCATCGTGATGATCGCTTTGGGCGGCTTGGCCATGCACGCGCTGCTCAACCGATCTTCCGCCGCAGACGGCGCAGCGTCCACCACACGCCAAGCACAACCGGCAGAGTGACAGCGGCGGTCAGCAGCCCTTTGCTGACCCCAAGTGGCGCAGCAAGCGGGTAGAGCAGATAGCCCGCCAGCGACACCGCGTAATAGCTGATCGCCACAACAGACAGCCCCTCTACAGTATGTTGCAGGCGCAGTTGTAGATCGGCGCGGCGGTCCATACTGGCAAGGATCGCTTGGTTCTGGGCCGAGCGTTCCACATCCACCCGCGTCCGCAAAAGATCCGCTGCCCGCAGTGCCCGCGCGGCGAGGGTCTGCAAGCGCGTCTCGGTCGATTTCACCGTGCGCATCGCGGGCGCATAGCGGCGCATCATGAACTCGCCAAAGCCCTGCCGCCCCAGAAAACGCGCCTCACGCAGGGCCGAAATACGTTCATAGACGATGGCCTCATAGGCCACCGTGGCAGCGAAACGATAGGCAGTCTCCGCCGTCAGCGCCTCCAGCGCGACCGACACGTCCAAAAGCGCGTGCAGCGTTTCCTCAGCCGCCGTGCCCGCCCCGCTGCGCATCGCCCCCATGAGCGTCGAGAGCTGCCCGTCCAGATCGTTCAACGCCCCGGCCATGTCGCGCGCCTGCATGAAGCCCAGCATCGACATCGCCTTATAGGTCTCGATCTCGCAGAGCCGCTGCACGATCCGCCCGATCCGCCGCTGGCCTGTCGTTGCATCGGTGAAAAGCGCGAGACGCAGATGGCCTGCGGGATCAATCCGAAAGTCACTGGCCACCACCGCCGCCCCATCCAGCACCTCCGCCACGGCGAGGCTTTCGGGCACGAACCAGTCCTGCAAATGCGCCGCGATCTCATCGTCGGCTTCCGGCTTCGGCAGCACCGCAAGCAGGGCTGAGGTGATCCGCTCCCCCTGCACCTCGGCCAGCCAATCTTCTGGAAAAGCGTCGAAATCCGTGGCGGCGAAGGGCAGGCTCCGGCCCGTGGGGGCGATGACCGTATAGGTGACGAACTCGGTATGCTGCTCCCATTTCAGGGTGAAGCGGCCCATCTCTCCGTAATAATGCGTGGCCGCCGCATCGGCGCGCGGGGCGCCGTAATGGGCCAGCAGCGCGTTCAACTCGGCCTGCGGCACGGCATCGGGCGCGGGTTTCACCGCGAGAAAGGCAACCCGAGAGGGCGCGGCAAGCTGCGGAAACGGGCGCGCGTGCATTTCGCCGGTAAGGGCAAGCCGCTGCGGGTGGTCTTTGATCGGGGCCATGACGGGGTCCGCTGTTGGGTGTATCCCGTCAAGAATAGCGCCATTGCCCCCGATGAACAGTGAAAAATCACGTCTTTTCAACGGGTTGATGCATACCGAGGTATACCGCAAGGCCATAACGGAAAACGCCCCACCGTTTCCGGCGGGGCGCTCATGGGATGGGCGGGGAATTTTTCAAAAATTCCCCGCCGTTTTCTTTAAAAGAAAACGTTAGTCGATCAGCGGCAGCAGCTTGTCGAGGCTGGCCTTCGCGTCACCGTAGAACATGCGCGTATTCTCCTTAAAGAACAGCGGGTTCTCGATCCCCGAATAGCCCGTGCCCTGCCCGCGCTTGGAGACGATGACCGTCTTGGCCTTCCAGCATTCCAGCACCGGCATCCCGGCAATGGGGCTGTTGGGATCGTCCTGTGCAGCGGGGTTCACAATGTCGTTGGAGCCGATGACAATGGCGACGTCGGTCTCGGGGAAGTCGTCATTGATCTCCTCCATCTCCATCACGATGTCATAGGGCACCTTGGCCTCGGCCAGAAGCACGTTCATATGCCCGGGCAGACGGCCCGCCACCGGGTGGATGGCGAAACGCACGTTCTTGCCCTTGGCGCGCAGCTTCTTGACCAGATCGCTGACAGCACCTTGGGCCTGCGCCACCGCCATGCCGTAGCCGGGGATGATGATGACGCTGTCGGCCTCGTTAAGCGCCTGTGCCACACCGTCGGCCTCAATCGCCACCTGCTCACCCTCGACCTCCATCGCGGGGCCAGCGCTGCCGCCGAAACCGCCGAGGATCACGGAGATGAACGAACGGTTCATCGCCTTGCACATGATGTAGCTCAGGATCGCACCCGAGGAGCCCACAAGCGCGCCGACCACGATCAGAAGATCGTTGCCAAGCGAGAAGCCGATCGCCGCCGCGGCCCAGCCCGAGTAGCTGTTCAGCATCGAGACAACCACCGGCATGTCCGCACCGCCGATGCCCATGATCAGGTGATACCCGATGAAGAGCGCCGCCAGCGTCATGACAAACAGCGGCAGGAAGCCCCCGGTGTTGAAGTACCAGATCAGGCAGAGCAGCGAGATCACCGCCGCAGCTGCATTGAGCAGGTGACCGCCCGGCAGCTTGGTGGCGGCAGAGCTTACGCGGCCCGCGAGCTTGCCATAGGCGATGACAGAGCCAGTGAAGGTCACCGCACCGATGAAGACGCCGAGGAACAGTTCGACCCGCAGGATCGCGATCTCGACGCTGTCCTTCTTGGCCAGCAGCGCGGCAAAGCCTTCGGTCGCCTTGCGCGCCACATCGTCCATCGCCAGCACGTTGCCCAGTTCGATATGGGCGTTGTAGCCCACGAAGACGGCGGCGAGGCCCACGAGGCTGTGCATCGCCGCGACAAGCTCGGGCATCTGCGTCATCTGCACGCGGGTTGCCAGTTGGTAACCGATGGCCCCGCCCGCGGCGATCAGGATCAGCGAGAGGAGCCACAGCCCCGCCCCCGGCCCGATCAGCGTGGCGATGACCGCCAGCGCCATGCCGGCGATACCGTACCACACCGCGCGTTTCGCGCTTTCCTGCCCCGACAGACCGCCGAGCGACAGGATGAAGAGAACCGCTGCGACCACATAGGCCGCTGTCGTGAATCCGTATTCCATGATGCTCGCTCCTTCAGGATTTCTGGAACATGGCGAGCATGCGCCGTGTCACGAGGAAGCCGCCGAAAATGTTGATCCCACACATGAAGACCGACAGGGCAGCAAGAAGGATCACCAGCCAAGAGCCGGAGCCGATCTGCATCAGCGCGCCCAGAATGATGATCGAGGAGATCGCGTTGGTCACCGCCATCAGCGGCGTGTGCAGGCTGTGCGCCACGCCCCAGATCACTTGGAAACCGACGAAGACCGCCAGAACGAAGACGATGAAGTGCTGCATGAAGCTGGCGGGGGCCACGAGGCCCACACCCAGCAGCAGCGCCGCGCCCACGACCAGCAGCGTGACCTGGTTCTTGGTCTGCTGCTTGAAGACCGCCAGTTCCTCGGCGCGTTTTTCCTCCGCCGTTTTCTCCTTCGGCTTTTCCTTCTTCGGCGCCGCCGCGATGGCCGCGACCTTGGGCGGTGGCGGCGGGAAGGTCACTTCCTTCTCGTGCGTGATGGTGGCACCGCGGATGACATCATCTTCCATGTCGTGGTTGATGACACCGTCCTTCTCGGGTGTGAGGTCCGCCATCAGGTGGCGGATGTTGGTGGCGTAAAGCGTGGAGGCCTGCGTCGCCATGCGCGAGGGGAAGTCGGTATAGCCGATGATGGTCACGCCATTCTCGGTGACGACCTTCTCGTCCATCTTGGTGAGCTTGCAGTTGCCGCCCTTCTCGGCGGCAAGGTCCACGATCACGGAACCCGGCTTCATCGCCTGCACCATATCCTCGGTCCAAAGCTCCGGCGCTTCGCGGTTGGGGATCAGCGCCGTGGTGATGACGATGTCCACATCCGGCGCAAGCTCGCGGAACTTGGCCAGCTGCGCTTCACGGAATTCGGGAGAAGAAACAGAGGCATAGCCGCCGGAGGCGGAGCCATCCTGCTGCTCTTCCTCGAAGTCGAGATAGACGAATTCCGCACCCATCGATTCGACCTGCTCGGCCACTTCGGGCCGCACGTCGAAGGCCAGCGTGATCGCACCCAGCGAGGTTGACGTGCCGATGGCGGCAAGCCCCGCGACGCCCGCGCCGACGACCAGCACCTTGGCCGGGGGCACCTTGCCCGCCGCCGTGATCTGACCGGTGAAGAAACGTCCGAAGTTGTTGCCCGCCTCGATCACCGCGCGGTAGCCCGCGATGTTCGCCATCGACGAAAGCGCGTCCATCTTCTGGGCCCGGCTGATGCGCGGCACCATGTCCATCGCCATGACGGTCGCGCCCTTCGCGGCGGCGGCCTCCATCAGCTCGGTGTTGCCGGCTGGGTTGAACATGGAGATCAGCGTCTGGCCTGCGCGCAGGTGCTTGACCTCATCCTCAGAGGGCGGGCGCACCTTGGCGACCACATCGGCGGCCTCATAAAGCGCGGCGGCGGATTGCACCACCTCGACATCCGCGGCTTCATAGGCGGCATCGTCAAAACCCGCAGCCGCCCCGGCGCCCGTCTCGATGACGCAGCTATGCCCGAGCTTTTGCAGTTGCAGCGCGCTTTCCGGGGTCATCGCGACCCGGTTCTCGCCCTCAAATATTTCTTTTGGTGTCCCGATCTTCAAACCAAGAGTCCCCCTTTGCTGGCCCGTCGCGCCGCTCTGGCGCAACTTTGTTAGTCAGAGCGATAGCGCGCGCGCAGCAATAGTACAAGCAAACCGCGGGGTGAAACGGTGCAAAATTGCTGCACCGCGACATCGGAAGAACGGTTTGCTGTTTTCGGCGCAGAGATAGAACAGCCGTTCCACCCCGCGCCAGTAGCATGGCCCGAGGGCCATGCCGAAGTGTCAAACGACGGCTAAGTCGCGATCAAAGACCGGGGATCAGACGCGCCAAGCCGCGCTGGTCGAAGGTGGTGCCACGATCCGCGCCGAAGTTGATCTCACCGCCCAGACCGACGAAGGGCTCGGACTCGCTGATGCTGCCCACGTCCACCTTAGCAGACCCGACTTCCAAGAACAGATTGGTGGTCGGGGAAACCTCACGATCGAGCCGCATGGCAAAACGCGACAGGTCGTCTCCATCGCTGCCTAGCCGATCATAGGAGCCGCTGATGCCAAAGCCTTCGGCCAGCGCATAACGCGCCTTGATACCGCCAAGCGTGCCGTCGCCTGCATCGGTATCGACATGGGCCAGATAGCCTTCGAAGTCCCAATCCAGCATTTCATAGCCTGCTTCGAGACCCAAGATATCCGCATCTCCGCCCAAGGCTTCCTCCCGGGTGTAGAAGGCCCCGAAAGAGGTTGCTTCATCCCAGTGGTAAATGCCGTGCAGGCCCAGCAAATGGCTGTCTTCATCGACAAAGTCGAAGTCGCTGTAACCGGCGTCGAACTGCAAGCTAAGGTTGCGGTTAAAGCCAAGCTCTACCGACCCATCAATGCCAAGCCGGCTGAAATCGGTGTCGTCCGCGAATGCGGAATAGGAAAGCCCGACCGATCCGCCCGTCACTTCGACCGCCTGCGCTGTGGTTGCCCCAAAAGCGAGGGCTGCGGAAAGGGCGAGAACTGAAAATTCTATGTGTTTCATATTACTGCTCCAATGGTTCTGGCAAGGCCCTGTCATCAGGTTACCCATCCGACCAGTGCGCCAAGGCGGCGAGCGCTGCAATAGTCAGGCGTAAGGCTTCCGCAAATGTGATCGGCGGGCGGCAAGATTTGGCCTATCGCCGTGCCAGCCGCCCCGCACATAACGCCCCGTCATCACAAGCTGCCTATTGTACTGCCGCCCCCTCCGCGCCACCCTGCCCGCAAAGGGGAGGCTTTATGACGCTGAAAGACAAACACGCATTCATCACCGGCGGCGGCACAGGCATCGGGCTGGCCATCGCGCAGGACTTGGCCGCCAAGGGCGCGAAGGTCACCATCACCGGGCGGCGGCAGGAGGTGCTCGACGCCGTGTCGGGCAATGGCATCAGCGGCATGGCGATGGACGTGCGCGACGAGGCGCAGGTCACCGACACCATCGCCCGCGCGGTCGAGGCAAATGGCCCGGTGCAAATCTGCCTGGCCAATGCGGGCGTGGCCGAAGGCCGGTCACTGCATAAAACCGACCTCGATTTCTGGCGTGACATGATGGCGACCAATCTCGACGGGGCCTTTCTCACCATCCGCGAGAGCCTGAAATCCATGCGCCAGACCGATTGGGGCCGGGTCATCGCCGTCTCCTCCATGGCCGGGCTGCGCGGCCTGCCGGGGGCGGCCTGCTACTCGGCCTCCAAACACGGGATGATCGGGCTGATCCGCTCGCTCAGCGAAGATTACATGGGCCAGCCGTTTACCTTCAATGCGCTCTGCCCCGGTTACGTCGATACCGAGATCATCGCGCGCAACACGCAGGCGATCTCCAAACGCGCCGGGCTCTCCGAGGAAAAGGCCCGCGATGTCATGGTCAACGCCAACCGCCACAAACGCCTGATCGCCCCCTCGGAAGTAGCCGCTGCGGCGGCATGGCTGGTCGGCGAAGGCTCCGAAAGCGTCAACGGCCAGTCGATCGAGATCGCTGGCGGGCAAATGTAGCGGCGTTAAGGTTGCTTTAACCAAGCTGGGCCAAGCTCAGGGCCATGAGAGACAGCCTTCCATCCTATGGCCCGAACAGCTATTTCTTTACCCTGCGCCTCGCGCCGCGCGATGATGATGCGCTGCTGCGGCATATCACGGCCCTGCGCCAAGCGATGCGTGAGACTTTGGCGCGCAAACCCTTCCGGATCGATGCCATCGCCATTTTGCCGGATGTGCTCCATACGGTCTGGACCCTGCCGCCCGACGATAACGATTACGGCAACCGGATCGGCATGTGGAAGGGGCGGTTTTCCCGCCATCTCCCGCCGGCCCCGCATCGCAGTCTGCGGCAGATCAAACGGGGCGAGAAAGGGATTTGGCAGCGTCGATTCTGGGAGCATCGGATCCGCGACCCCGCGGATTTCGAACGGCATTGCAGCTTGGTGCACCTCAGCCCCGTGCATGCAGGCTATTGTGACCGTCCTGAGGCTTGGCCCTATAGCTCCTATACTCGCGCCTGCTCAGGTCCGACAGCGCTTCAGGGCGCGGAGGCGGGGCCGCTAGAGGAGGACGCGGTCTTGGATGATGATGTGACGCCGCTGAACCACGCGGCCCCACTTGTTGCGCCATTCAGCGGGCTGCACAGTTGAAAGGCGTTAAGACAAGGCACTCGTTGACGGCGCGATCGGGGTCGCGGGGGATTGACAGAACGACTGCGTCGCGATGCAGGCTGCCGCGCCCCGAGAAGCGCGGCGCGCGTTTATCGAGAGTGCAACGCGCGCCCGTCGCCCCGTCCTACTGCGCGGCGGTCATCACCGGCATGGCCGATCCATCTGCCGCCCAGGCCCGCACCGCCGCGCCGAAATGTTCGAACAGCGGGCGCGAAACGGGGTCATTGGCCGCATTCCACTCGGGATGCCACTGAACGGCGAGGGTAAAGCCCGGCGCGTCTTTGATATAGATCGCCTCGGGCGTGCCATCATCCGCGTGGCCGTCGATCACCACGCGCGGACCGGGTTCCTTGATCCCCTGCCCGTGCAGCGTGTTGGTCAGCACTTTGGACGCGCCCATCACACGGTGGAACACGCCGCCTTCGGTAAAGCTCACGTCATGGCGCAGTTCAAATTTCTCTTCGATGGTGCCATCGGGGGGCATCCGGTGGTTCATCCGCCCCGGCAGATCGCGAATCTCAGGATAGAGCGACCCACCCATGGCGACGTTCACTTCCTGAAACCCGCGGCAGAGGCCGAGGAAGGGCTGGCCCCGCGCCACACAGGCCCGCACCAGCGCCAGCGCCACCGCATCGCGCGCGCGGTCAAAGGCACCGTGGGCCTCCGTCTCAGGCTCACCATATTCTTCGGGATGCACATTCGGGCGCCCGCCGGTCAGCAGGAAACCGTCGCAGACCTCCAGCAATTCCTCGACCGAGACAAAGCGCGGATCGCTCGGCACGATAAGCGGCAGACAGCCCGAAACCTCGGCAATCGCTTCGGTGTTCATCTGCCCGCCCGCGTGGACGGGGTATTGATCGTTCAGCAGGTAGGAATTGCCAATGATACCAACGACAGGTCGGGCCATGAGTTACCTCTTATTCACCATGGCCCGAACATAGGCGCTTCGCGCCGTGGTCTCAACCTCAGCTCTGCGCCTTCAGCTCCAACCGGCGCGCGTGCAGCACTGGTTCGGTATAGCCCGAGGGCTGTTCGCGCCCCTTCAGCACCAGATCGCAGGCCGCCTGAAAGGCCACCCCGTCAAAGCCCGGTGCCATGGGGCGATAGCTGGGATCGTCGGCGTTTTGACGGTCCACCACGGCTGCCATTTTTTTAAGCGCGGCCTCGACTTCCTCGCGGCTGATGACGCCGTGATGCAGCCAATTCGCCAGCGCTTGGGCCGAGATGCGGCAGGTCGCGCGGTCTTCCATCAGGCCCACATCGTTGATGTCCGGCACTTTGGAGCAGCCGACGCCCTGATCGATCCAGCGGACCACATAGCCCAGAATGCCCTGCGCGTTATTCTCGATCTCGCGGGTGATTTCTTCGGTGCTGAGGTTGCGGCCTTCCATCACCGGGATGGTCAGCAGTGCGTCGAGCGTGGCGCGTGCGCCGCCCTCTTTGATCTCTTCCTGCCGCGCCAAGACGTTAACCTTGTGGTAATGTGTAGCGTGCAGGGTAGCCGCGGTGGGCGATGGCACCCATGCGCAATTGGCCCCGGATTGGGGATGGCCGATCTTGGCCTCCAGCATCTCGGCCATACGGTCGGGCATGGCCCACATGCCCTTGCCGATCTGCGCGCGGCCCTGCAAGCCGCAGGCAAGGCCGATATCGACGTTGCGATCCTCATAGGCGCCGATCCAAGCGCTGTTCTTCATCTCGCCCTTGGGCACCATGGGCCCGGCTTCCATACTGGTATGGATCTCGTCCCCCGTACGGTCGAGGAAACCAGTATTGATAAAGGCCACACGGTGTTTCGCGGCGCGGATACATTCCATGAGGTTGGCGCTGGTGCGGCGCTCTTCGTCCATGATGCCAAGCTTCACAGTATATTGCGGCAGGCCGAGCGTCTTTTCCACATGGGTGAAAATCTCATCGGCAAAGGCCACTTCCTCGGGCCCGTGCATTTTGGGCTTCACCACATAGACGCTGCCGGTGACCGAGTTGCCGCCCGCGCGTTTGAGGTCATGAATGGCGATCAGCGTGGTCACCATGGCGTCCATCAGCCCCTCGCCGATCTCGCGCCCTTCACGGTCGAGCACGGCGGGATTGGTCATCAGATGGCCGACATTGCGCACCAGCATTAGCGAGCGGCCTTTCAACGTGATCTCACCTGAACCATCGGGCGCGGTATAGCGACGGTCCTCGGCCATGCGGCGGGTGACGGTCTGGCCGCCTTTTTCAAAGGTCTCGGCAAGGTCCCCTTTCATCAGCCCCAGCCAGTTGCCATAGGCCAGCACTTTGTCTTCGGCATCCACCGCCGCGACGCTGTCTTCGCAATCCATGATGGTGGAAAGCGCGGATTCGATGATCACATCCGCAACGCTGGCGGGGTCGTCCTTGCCAATGGCATGGTCGGGGTCGATCTTGATCTCAATATGCAACCCGTTGTTGCGCAAGAGCACCGCGTCGGGCGCCTCCGCCGCGCCTTGGTAGCCCGCAAACTGCGCCGGATCGGCCAAGCCACAGGGCGCGGCATCCTGTGCCATCACAGCTTCTAGGTGCCTGTCCACAACGCGATATCCGGCCAAATCCGCATGGCTGCCCGCCGAAAGCGGCACGGCCTCGTCCAAAAAGGCTTTTGCCTGTGCCACCACCCGCGCGCCGCGCGCGGCGTCATAGCCCTTGCCCGTCGGCAAGTCGCCCAGCGCATCGGTGCCATAGAAAGCGTCGTAGAGGCTGCCCCAGCGCGCATTGGCAGCGTTAAGCGCGAAGCGTGCGTTGGTGATCGGGACCACAAGCTGCGGCCCGGGCACCTGCGCGATTTCGGGGTCTACATTCTGCGTTTCGATCTGGAACGCCGGCCTTTCGGGCAGAAGATAGCCAATCTCGCGCAGGAAGGCGGTGTAGCTTTCCGCGTCATGGGGCTGGCCTGCGCGCGCGCGGTGCCAGTCGTCGATCTTGGCCTGAATTTCGGCCCGTTTTTCAAGAAGCGCACGGTTCTTCGGCCCGAGGTCATGCACTAGGTCCGACAGCCCCGCCCAGAAGACATCCGCGTCCACACCGGTGCCCGGCAGCGCCGATCCTTCGATGAAGTCGACCAGCGCGGGCTCTACCTGCAAACCGTTCTTGTCAATTCTACCCGTCATTCTCCGCCCTCTCCCGCGCTGGATACCTTTGTGAAAGGTCTAGCAGAAAGGCAAAGCGGCGCAAGCGCGGGCAGGCAGGCGCTAGTCGGCAACCGGCTCCGGGGTGGCGATCACCGGCTCGGCGTCCGCCGGGCCATCGACGGGCTGAACCTCACCTTCCGGCGAGGGGTCGGTGGCCTGCAACACCGCGTAGACGATCCCGGCAATCATCAAGAGCGCCCCTGCGATGATCGCGGTTTTGATACCGATCAAAGCGGGACGGTGACGTTTCTTCTGCGTTTCGGTATCGGTGTCGGGGGCGGACATGGATACACCTCATTGCTCGAAGTTGGGGCAGCTCGGCTTGCAGGCCGCCTTCTGGAGACATAACATTTCCCAGACCAATTACGTTCCCGCGACTGGAGGCCCAATGCGCGACGCCACCCCCCAAACGATCTATCTCAGTGACTACCAGCCCTTCGGCTTTCTGGTGGATGAGGTGGCCCTGACCTTTGACCTCGATCCCCATAAGACGCGGGTCAAAAGCCGCATCGCCTTTCGCCCCGACCCGGCGGCGCAGGAGGCTGACTTTTTCCTGCATGGCGAGCAACTCAAGCTTATCTCCGCGCAGATTGACGGCAAGCCGGTCACCCCGAAGGTGACGGAACGCGGTCTGACCTGCGATGTGCCCGACGGCCCCTTCATCTGGGAGGCCGAGGTTGAGATTGACCCCAAGGGCAACACCGCCCTCGAAGGGCTTTACATGTCGGGCGGCATGTATTGCACTCAATGCGAGGCCGAAGGCTTTCGCAAGATCACCTATTACCCCGACCGCCCCGATGTGATGAGCGTCTTCACCGTGACCATCAACGGTCCGCATCCCGTTCTGTTGTCCAACGGCAATCCAGTTGCGCAGGGGCAGAACCATGCCGAGTGGCATGACCCATGGCCCAAGCCTGCCTATCTTTTCGCGCTGGTGGCGGGCGATCTGGTCGCCCATTCCGACCGTTTCACCACCATGTCGGGCCGCGAGGTCGATCTGAACCTCTATGTGCGCCCCGGCGACGAGGGCAAATGCGCCTTCGGAATGGAGGCGCTGAAGGCGTCGATGAAGTGGGACGAAGAGGTTTACGGTCGTGAATACGATCTCGACATCTTCAACATCGTCGCGGTGGATGATTTCAACATGGGCGCGATGGAGAACAAGGGGCTGAACATCTTCAACTCCGCCGCCGTTCTCGCCTCCCCCGAAACCTCGACGGATGATAATTTCGAGCGGATCGAAGCGATCATCGCTCATGAGTATTTCCACAATTGGACCGGCAACCGCATCACCTGTCGCGATTGGTTTCAACTCTGTCTCAAGGAAGGGCTGACCGTCTACCGTGACGCGCAGTTCACCTCGGACATGCGCTCTCCGGCGGTGAAACGCATCGGTGATGTGATCGACCTGCGCGCACGTCAGTTCGCCGAGGATCAAGGCCCGTTGGCCCATCCGGTGCGGCCCGAAAGCTTTCAAGAGATCAACAACTTCTACACCGCCACCGTCTATGAGAAGGGCGCCGAGGTGATCGGCATGCTCAAGACCTTGGTGGGCGATGACGCCTATGGCAAGGCGCTGGACCTCTATTTTGAGCGTCACGACGGCGATGCGGCGACGATCGAAGATTGGCTGAAGGTCTTCGAAGACACCACGGGCCGGGATCTGACCCAGTTCAAACGCTGGTATTCGCAGGCGGGCACGCCGCGCCTTTCGGTGGTGGAGGCTTGGGATGCGGGCAAAGGCATCTTCACGCTGACCTTCACCCAGCACACCCCGCCCAGCACCGCCACGCCTGAGCCGAAACCGCAGGTTCTGCCGATCACCGTGGGGCTGATCGGCGCGGATGGAGCCGAAGTGGCCCCCTCTCGCGTGTTGGAGATGACCGAGGCCGAACAGAGCTTTACCTTCGACGGGTTGGATGCGCGCCCCGTGGCCTCGGTGCTGCGCGGCTTCTCCGCCCCGGTGGTGCTGGAGCAAGACCTCTCGAAAGAAGAGCGGCTGCTGCTGCTCGCCCATGACAGCGATCCCTTCAACCGGTGGGAGGCCGGGCGCACCTTGGCGCGGCAATCATTGCTGGCCGTGATCACCGAAGGCAGCGCGCCGGATGACGCATGGCTCGAAGCCCTGCGGGCCGTGTTGGAGGATGAGACGCTGGAGCCTGCCTACCGCGCGTTGATGCTGGGGCTGCCCAGCCACGCTGATCTGGCCAGCACCCTGCATGACGCAGGCAAAACGCCGGATCCGGCGGCGATCCATCAGGCGGTGGAGGCCACCCGCGATGCCATGGCCGAGCGTTTTGCCGCGCTGCTGGGCGATCTTTATGACCGCCACAGGGTCGACGCCCCCTATCTGCCCAATGCGGCGCAATCGGGCAAACGCGCCTTGACCAATGCAGCACTTGCCCTGCTGACCCGCGTTGAGGGACCAGCGCGCGCGCAAGCGCAGTTCGACGATGCCGACAATATGACCCAACAGCTCAGCGCCCTCGCCGCCTTGCTGCGCGCGGGCCATGGCGACAAGGCGCTGGCAGAGTTCGAAGAGCAGTGGCGCGATGACCGGTTGGTGATGGACAAATGGTTCGGGCTGCAAGTCTCGCAAGCCGCGCCGGACAAGGCCGCAGAGGTCGCGCAAAAGCTTACCGAACACGCCGATTTCAATTGGAAGAACCCCAACCGCTTCCGCGCGGTCTTTGGCAGCCTTGCCATGCATCACGCAGGGTTCCACCATGAGAGCGGCAAGGGCTACGCCCTGCTGGCCGACTGGCTAATCAAGCTTGACCCGGTGAACCCGCAGACAACGGCGCGGATGTGCTCGGCCTTCCAGACATGGCGGCGCTATGACATGGCGCGGCAAGAGATGATCGAGACCCAACTCGACCGCATCCTCGCCAGCCCCGATCTCAGCCGGGACACCTCCGAGATGCTCAGCCGCATTCGCGGTGCCTGACACGCCTATTCAGACAGAGGGCATGGCGGCCTATATCTACCGCCGCCATGCCCGCAGCCGAACGGCCCTGTTGCTGTTGCTCGTGATCTGGCTAGCCCTCGCGGCGGCGTGGCTCTGGCTCGACGCCTCGGGCTGGATCATCGGGCTGCTGGGGCTTTTTACCCTGCCCGCGCTATGGGAGGTCTTCAGCAATCCAGCGAGCGGCCTGACGCTCGACCAGCACAGCCTGTCGTGGTTCACCGGCAAACGAGATGCAAAAATCGCGCTGGCGCAGGTCGACCGGGTTCGGCTCGATACACGCCTTGATATGTCCGTGCGCGCCACGGTCATTCTCCGCACCGGGCGCAAGATCAAACTGCCCTTCGAGGCCACCCCGCCGCACCGCGCATTGGAAGCCGCGCTTCAGGAGCGCGGCATCACGACGGAACGGCATCACTTCACGCTGATCCAGTAATCTACGGGCGGCTGCGGGGCCGGGTCGCGTTCAACGGTTTGCAATAGGACTGCCGCCGCAGCCAGCGGGACATATCCGCCCGTTTGGACGCGCTGCGCATCGGCCCCCAATCGGCCCCGACGCCGCGCCGCCCGTTTCCGGCGATCACCCCGTCGCGCGGCACGGTCGTTGCCATGATGCGCACGGCACAGCTGAGGTTCGCGGCGCCGTTCTTGAGCGCGTCACCGCTGCCGACATTGCATTTATACCCCCGCGCGGTGCCCGGCAGAATTTGGAGCAGCCCGTACCAGCGCCCGCCCCCACCCACGGCCCATGACCGATAGGTGCTTTCATGTTTTGCCAGCGTCGACATGAAGCCCACCCAAAAAGCGCGACGCTGATTGTCCGACGCCGTCGGATAGGCCGGGCACCATTCCGCCACATCGGCGGGCACCATATCCACCAAGGGTTTGCCGTGGGATTTCAGCGCCGAGATCGCGGCGCGGGTCCAAAGCGAATGCCCCCGCATATGCTGCCAGCGCGTGCGCGGCAGATTGCCCGGACGCGCGGGCGGGCGGAGCGTTGTGGAAAAGGGCGCGGTCTCAAGCGCGGGCGGTTCGTCCTCTGCCTCGACCTCATCGGGGAAGGACAAAGACGTGGCGGCGGTCTGCACCACATTATCCACTTCCACCACCGGGGCGGGCTGTTTGGGCAATTCGGCCCAAATCATGGTGGGGCTGGCGCAGAGCAAGAGGGCGATCATGGCAGGTTTCATGACGCGCATAAGACCGCCCCAAAACGCGCTTGGCAAGCGCGGCAGCGGCGCGGGATCGGCAGATTTCCTCTGATCGGGAAACAGCGCCCGCCGCGCCGCCGGATTGTCGCGAAGGATCGCCTTCGCCTGCCCAACCGCGCTGCAGAATTTTCCCGAAAGCTCCGCACGCCGGACACGGTTCCGCCCCATTGCCCGGTCAAACCTAAATCATCGACAAACAGCAGGCAGGACCGGCCCCAGATGAAGAAACTCTCGCATATGATCCCGTCCGCCTTGCAAGGGTTCTTTGCCAAGCCCGCACCGCAAGCGCCCGAGTTCGAGCCGCTGGAAATGCCGCTCCTGCGCCGCCGTGCGCCGCGCGACGCGCTGCTGCGCATTTCCTGCCCCGACCCCACCGCCGAAGAGATGCAGCGCGACCGTCACCAGTACCGCGCGCAATGGCTGGTGCGCCAAGAACGTTGGGAGGAGATGGCAGAGCTTTTGCAGGAGGCCGACGAGAACCGCGAGATGACACCGGGTGCGATGCCGGTGGCCGAGCTGATGGCCTTTGGCGCACGGGCGGATGTGATTCTCGCCGCGGAACATGCGCTTTACGACGGAAAACCGACCAGTGACGCGCCCCTGATGGCCGGGATCGAAGCGCTGGAACATGTGCTGGCCGACCACGCCGGGAGCGCCATGATCGCCGCCATCGTGGCGCAGGCGCATATGGACATCGGCTGGGCCTGGCGCGGCACGGGATGGGACAGCGACGTGCCCGCCCGCAACCATGCGGCCTTCGCCGCGCATTTTGAACGCGCCGAGCAAATTCTCGCGCCATTCGACAAGGACACAGCCGCCTCGCCCCTGCTCGCGGCGACGCACTGTGCCCTGCTTGGGGGAACCGGCGGTGACGCCCGCGCCGTGGCAGACCGCTACGCCCGGCTCATCGACCTGAACCCCGCAAACCCGCGCCCCATGCGGGCCATGGGCAACCACCTTCTGCCGCGGTGGCATGGCTCATATGACCAGTTGGAACTCGAGGCCCGCCGCACCGCCGCGCGGACCCAAGAGACATGGGGCGCGGGCGGCTACACTTGGGTGCAATTCGACGCGATCAGCTGCGATGCGCAGGCCTGTGCCAACCTAGATGTGCCGTTTTTCATCGAAGGGCTGCACGACATCCTCGCCCGCCGCCCCGATCCGCATACCGCCAACCTGCTGGCCGCCTATTGCGCCAGCGCCATCGGTCAGGCGGCAGAGACAGCGGATGCCGCCGGGGCCGTCCGGGCCGAGATCGCCGATTGCGCGCGTTGGATCGTGCGCGACCACATGACGGAACTGCACCCGATGCTCTGGGCCCATGCCGCGCGCGGCTTTGACAACAACCTGCGCGTCCGCTCCGCCCGGCGTTTCGCCGCCTCAGGCCGGGACGAGGCCATGCGCATCATCACCGGCCTGTTTCAACGCGAGATCGAAGCGGGCAAACGGGTTATTTTCACCGAAGGCCGCCGCCAGATTGCTGTGCCGGGCTAAGCCTGCCTCTTGAAGCGCGTGGTGCGCTCCAGTATGACCGGCCAAGTTCCAATTGACCGAAGGCGGCCGCGATGCTTGATCTGAGTTACGACACCCCGAAACCGCGCGTGATTGCCGGTGCCAAACATGACTGGGAACTGGTCATCGGGATGGAGGTCCACGCGCAGGTCGCGTCGAACGCCAAGCTCTTCTCTGGCGCGTCCACCAAATTCGGCGCCGAGCCCAACAGCAATGTCGCCTTCGTCGATGCCGCCATGCCCGGCATGCTGCCGGTGATCAACGAATATTGCGTCGAACAGGCCGTTCGCACGGGGCTTGGCCTGAAGGCCGAGATCAACCTCAAGTCCGCCTTTGACCGCAAGAACTACTTCTACCCCGACCTGCCGCAAGGCTATCAGATCAGCCAGCTCTATGAGCCGATCGTCGGCGAAGGCGAAGTGCTGGTGGAACTGGGCGACGGCACTGCGCGCTTGGTGCGGATCGAGCGCATCCACATGGAGCAGGACGCGGGCAAGTCGATCCATGACATGGACCCGAACATGTCCTTCGTCGATCTGAACCGCACCGGCGTCTGCCTGATGGAGATCGTCTCCCGCCCCGACATTCGCGGGCCCGAGGAAGCCGCCGCCTATCTCGCCAAGCTGCGCCAGATCATGCGCTACTTGGGCACGTGTAACGGCGACATGCAGTCGGGCGCGATGCGCGCGGACGTCAACGTCTCGGTCTGCCGTGTGGGCCAATACGAGAAATATCAGGAAACGCAGGATTTCTCGCATCTGGGCACCCGCTGCGAGATCAAGAACATGAACTCCATGCGCTTCATCCAGCAAGCCATCGAAGTCGAAGCCAAACGCCAGATCGCGATTGTCGAGGCCGGTGGCGAGGTCGTGCAGGAAACCCGCCTCTTCGACCCCGACAAGCAGGAGACACGCTCGATGCGCTCCAAGGAAGAAGCGCATGACTACCGCTATTTCCCCGACCCCGATCTGCTGCCGCTGGAGATCGAACAGGCATGGGTGGACGACATCAAAGCCAATCTGCCCGAACTGCCGGACGAAAAGAAATCCCGTTTCATCAATGACTTCGGCCTGTCGGACTATGACGCCTCTGTGCTGACCGCCGATCTCGACAGCGCGGGCTATTTCGAGGCCGTGGCGAAAGGCCGCGATGGCAAGATGGCCGCGAACTGGGTCATCAACGAGTTGTTCGGCCGCCTCAAGAAAGACGATAAGGGCATCACCGAAAGCCCGGTTACCCCGGCGCAATTGGGCAGCATCGTTGATCTGATCGCCTCGGATGCGATTTCCGGCAAGATCGCCAAGGAAGTCTTTGAAATCGCCTATACAACCGGACGCGAGCCGGAAGAGATCGTGGAGACCGAGGGCCTTAAGCAGGTGACCGACACGGGCGCGATCGAAACCGCGGTGGACGAGATCATCGCCGCCAACCCCGCGCAGGTCGAAAAGGCCCAGCAGAACCCGAAGCTGGCGGGCTGGTTCGTCGGTCAAGTGATGAAAGCCACGGGCGGCAAGGCCAACCCCAAGGCCGTCAACGAAATCGTGTCGCGCAAGCTCGCCCAGCAATGAGCGACACCCCGGCCCCCTTCCGTTCGGGCGAGATGACGGTTCTCCCCGAATGGATCGATTTTAACGGCCATCTGAACATGGCCTATTACAACGTCCTGTTCGATCAGGGCGTTGACCAAGCCTATGGCGAAATCGGTCTGGGGCCGGAGTATCAACGCACGGGTTGCACCACCTATGTGGCTGAATTCCACGTCTGCTACCTGCGCGAACTGCATGAGGGTGACCGCGTCTATACCACCTTCCAATTGCTCGACCATGATGAGAAGCGGTTTCACAGCTTTCAGGAACTGTGGCACGTTGACGGCTGGCTTGCCGCCACCGCCGAGGGGCTGACGCTGCATGTGGACCAGTCCGGCCCGCGTGTGGCCCCCATGCCGGACCATATCCTGACCCGTCTTGACGCGATGCGCCGCAGCCATGCCAAACTGCCCAAACCGGCGCAGGCCGGTCGCAGCATCGGCATCCGCCGCAAATCCGCCTGAAACTCACCTGACGCGGCTCATGTCGCCAACCCAGCCGAGGCCCCTATGCGCTACGAATACAAGATCCTTCCCGCCCCCAGCAAAGGGCAGAAAGCCAAAGGTCTGAAAGCCCCCGAAGCGCGTTTCGCCAAAACCTTGGAAGAATGCCTGAACGAACAGGCCGCCGAGGGCTGGGAATACCAGCGGGCCGAGACATTGCCTTCGCAAGAGCGGTCGGGCCTGACCTCGACCACCACGGAATGGCGCAATGTGCTGGTGTTCCGCCGCTTGGCGACCGCAGCGGGCCAGCAGGAGGATGGCGATCTGCTGCCGCCCGCCACTGCTGCCGCAACGCCCGCCTTGGCCGCTACGATCGAAGGCGAAGATACCGCGCTTCAGGCCGATGCGCCCGCCTCCATCACGCCCGAGGATGGCGCGCCTGCGAAAGAGGACCCCGCCAAAGCGGCGACGCCGCCTGCGTTTCTGTCCGGCCCCTCGGCGGATGAAGCTTCGCCGCAAGGCAGCGACGAAGACGACGATAAAACAAAGCCCTGAACGCGGCGCTTATTCGTCCAGGTCAAGCGCCAGCGCGTGAATGCGCCCCATCAGGTCCGCCCCCAACGCGCTGTGCACCGCCCGGTGCCGCGCCAGCCGGTTCTGGCCCTTGAAACGCTCTGACCGGATGCGCACGTTAAAGTGGCTTTCGCCCCCCTCCTGAAATCCGGCATGACCGCGATGGCTTTCGCTGTCATCCACCACTTCCAGTTCACGCGGCGCAAAAGCGGCTTCCAGCCGATCCGAAATCTCTTGTGTTGTGGACATGTTTTTACCCCCGGCCCCCTTCAATCCTGCGACGCAGGGTATATGGTGACCGGCCTGAGTCGGAAAGGTCTATCCACATGCCAAAACCTGATCCCTTCGGATTCGACATGTCCGTGTCGTCCTCCAAAAAGAAAAACCCCCGCGGCCGCCGCGGCATGTCCGGTGCGTCGGAAACCTCGACCCGGATTTGCGACCACGAAGGCTGCGACGAGCCGGGCAAGTTCCGCGCGCCCAAAGCGCCCGATGTGCTGGATGACTACTTCTGGTTCTGCCAGAAACACGTGCGCGAATATAACGCGAAGTGGAGCTTCTTTGACGGCACCACCGAGGCCGAATTGAACGCGCAGATGTCCAAGGACAAGGTCTGGGAGCGCACCACCAAACCATTGGGCGACCCCGAGCAGCGCGCATGGGCCCGTCTTGGCATCGAAGACCCGCATCAGGTCTTGGGCAAGAACGCGACCCAGAACCCCGGCAAGGGCCAGCAAGCGGGCCGCCGCCTGCCGCCCACCGAACGCCGCGCGATCGAGATTCTCGAGGCCAAAGACACTTGGACAAAACCCGAGGTCCGCAAAGCCTACAAAGCGCTGATCAAGGTGCTACACCCCGATATGAACGGCGGCGACCGCAGTCAGGAAGAGCAGTTGCAACTGGTCGTCTGGGCATGGGACCAGATCAAGGGCAGCCGCAACTTCAAGGACTGATCCCGCGACCGGACCAGCGGCCGGTTGCGGATAATGCCAGTTGCCCCCTTCCCCTTGCGGATATGCACGATATGTTGCACCAGATACGCGCGCGGCCCCGACCGCGCGCCTAAGGAAAAGGATGACGAGCGATGGCCGACGGTGCACTGGAACATGACATGAAACCCACCGAAGAGGTCTCGGTGCGCGATGTCTTTGGCATCGACACCGATATGGTCGTCAAGGGCTTCCCGCAGCGCACCAGCCGCGTGCCGGACATCGACAGCACCTATAAGTTCGATCCCGACACCACGCTGGCGATCCTTGCAGGCTTTAGCCACAACCGCCGCGTCATGATTCAAGGCTATCACGGCACGGGCAAATCGACCCATATCGAACAGGTCGCCGCCCTGCTGAACTGGCCCACCGTGCGCGTCAACCTCGACAGCCACATCAGCCGGATCGACCTCATCGGCAAAGACGCGATCAAGCTGCGCGACGGCAAACAGGTCACCGAATTCCACGAGGGCATCCTGCCTTGGGCCCTGCGCAACCCGACCGCGATTGTCTTTGACGAATACGACGCGGGCCGCGCAGATGTGATGTTCGTGATCCAGCGCGTGCTTGAGCATGACGGTAAGCTAACCCTGATGGATCAGAACGAGATCATCACCCCGCACCCCTATTTCCGCCTCTTCGCCACGGCCAACACCGTGGGCTTGGGCGATACCACCGGCCTTTACCACGGCACCCAGCAGATCAACCAAGCGCAGATGGACCGTTGGAGCCTTGTCGCCACGCTGAACTACCTCAGCATCGACGCCGAGACCGCGATCGTGCTGGCCAAGAATCCGCATTACAACACCGAGAAGGGCCGCAAGACCCTCAAGCAGATGGTCACCGTGGCCGACCTCACCCGCACCGCCTTCATGAATGGCGAGCTGTCGACCGTGATGAGCCCGCGCACCGTGATCGCTTGGGCGCAGAACGCCGAGATCTTCCGCAATGTGGGCTATGCTTTCCGGCTGTCTTTCCTCAACAAATGCGACGAACTTGAGCGCCAGACCGTGGCCGAGTTCTATCAGCGTTTGTTCGACGAGGAACTGCCTGAAAGCGCGGCCAGCCTGAGCTTGGGCTAAGCCGCCCCGGCGGGTTCGCCCGCCGCCCTGCAGGACGCGTTTCGGCACGCGAAGGCGCCCTGCCCTTCCCAGACGCGCGCCTGCCTGACAGACAAGGGGACCGGCATGAGTAAACAAAGCGACAACCCCGCTGACGCGTTCAAAAAGGCGCTGGCCGAGGCGACCAAGGTCATGGCCGATGACGCCGAACTGACGGTCAGCTACTCGGTCGATCCTTCGGGGCTTTCGGGCGACGCGATGCGGCTGCCACAAGTGAGCCGCCGGATGACCCGCGAAGAGGTGCTGCTGGCGCGCGGCACCGCCGATGCGCTGGCGCTGAACCGCCGCTACCACGATGCCGCGACCCACGCCCGCTATGCGCCCCAAGGCGACGTGGCGCGCGAGCTTTACGAGGCGATGGAGACCGCGCGCTGTGAGGCGATGGGCGCGCGCGACATGCCCGGCACCGCCGGCAACATCGACGTCAAGATCAAGCATGAAGCCCTGCGCCGCGGCTACGATCAGGCCAAACAGGCCAGCGACGTGCCGCTCTCGGTCGCGGCGGGCTATATGGTGCGGCATCTGGCCACCGGGCGGGATCTGCCCGCAGGGGCCGAGAACGCCATGGAACTCTGGCGCGGCTTTATCGAAGATCAGGCGGGCGGCACGCTCGAAGGGATCGACGGCAGCCTTGCCGATCAGGCGGATTTCGCGCGGCTGGCCCGCAAGATGATCTCGGACCTCGGCTATGGCGATCAGTTGGGCGACGATCCCGACAGCCAAGACGAGGATCAAGAGGATCAGGCCGAAGAGGGCACCGAAGAGGAGCAGGATCCCGACAGCACCGGCCAAGACGATCAGGACGAGGAAGAGGCCGAAGGCACCCCCGAGAACAGCCAAGAGCAGCAGCACGACGAAAGTCAGGCGCAGGTCTCGATGGATGACGAGGCCGATCAGGAGCTGGGCGACGAGGCGGAGATGCCCGAGGGCGACGCGCCCATGGACCCGCCGCCGCCGCCGCCCGTCTCGGACGCCGACCCGGAATACCGTGTCTATCAGGGCGAGCATGACGAGGTGATCGGGGCCGAGGAACTGGCCGAGCCAATCGAATTGGAACGCCTGCGCGCTTATTTGGATCAGCAGCTAGAGCCGCTGAAAGGCGCTGTGGGCCGTCTGGCGAATAAGTTGCAACGCCGCTTGCAAGCGCAGCAAAACCGCTCGTGGGAATTCGACCTTGAAGAGGGCACGTTGGACGCGGGCCGTCTGGCGCGGGTGGTGGCCAACCCCACGACGCCGCTTAGCTTCAAAATCGAAAAGGACACCGAGTTCCGTGACACCGTGGTGACGCTGCTCTTGGACAACTCCGGCTCGATGCGAGGCCGCCCGATTTCCATCGCTGCGATCTGCGCCGACGTGCTCGCCCGCACGCTGGAGCGCTGCAACGTCAAGGTCGAGATCCTCGGCTTTACCACCCGCGCCTGGAAGGGCGGACAGGCGCGCGAGGCGTGGCTTAACGATGGCCGCCCCGCGCAGCCCGGTCGGCTGAACGATCTGCGCCACATCATCTACAAAAGCGCCGACGCCCCGTGGCGCCGGACGCGCGACCACTTGGGTCTGATGATGAAAGAGGGTCTGCTGAAAGAGAACATTGACGGTGAGGCGCTGGAATGGGCGCACCGGCGGATGCTGGCGCGGCATGAGGCGCGCAAGATCCTCATGGTAATTTCCGACGGCGCGCCGGTGGATGACAGCACCCTGTCGGTAAACCCAGCCAACTATCTGGAAAAACACCTGCGCGACGTGATCGCCATGGTCGAAAAACGCCGCGCGGTCGAGCTTTTGGCGATCGGGATTGGCCATGATGTCACGCGTTATTACGACCGCGCCGTCACGATCACGGATGTGGATCAGCTTGCCGGGGCGATGACAGAACAGCTTGCAGCGCTCTTTGACAGCGATCCGCGGAAACGGGCGCGTGTCATGGGCATGCGCCGCGTGGGCTGAACCGTCGGATCGGTATTTGAAAAAGGATGAAGGAGGGGCCGCGTGTTCCAGAGTTTCGAGGTCACCGCGCGTCCGGAACAGGGTCCCCCGCGTTTGGCGGCGCTGCGGGCGGAGTTGCAGGCGGCGGGCTTGGAAGGGTTTCTCGTGCCCCGCGCCGATGCGCATCAGGGTGAGTATGTTGCCCCGCGGGATGATCGGCTGGCTTGGCTGACGGGGTTCACCGGCTCTGCCGGGTTCTGTGCGGCGCTGCGCGATGTGGCGGGGGTTTTCATCGACGGGCGCTATCGGACGCAGGTCAAAGCGCAGGTGGCGGATGTCTTTACCCCGGTGCCTTGGCCCGAGGTGTCTTTGGCCGATTGGTTGAAGGATCAATTGCCCGAGGGCGGTGTGGTTGGTTTCGATCCGATGTTGCATACGCCCGCGCAGATGGATCTTTTGTTCGAGGCCTTGGCGGGGTCTGGCATCGAGATGCGGTGCGTCTCGAATATGGTCGACCGTATTTGGGAAGACCAACCCGATGCCCCGATGGGCCAGGTGGCGGCGCATCCTGAGCGTTTTGCAGGGGAAAGCCATGAGGCCAAGCGCCGGCGTTTGACCGCGGATTTGCGCGCGGCGGGGCAGAAGGCGGCATTGATCACCCTGCCCGACAGCCACAACTGGTTGCTGAACATTCGCGGGCAAGACATTCCGCGCAACCCGGTGGCGCATGGTTTTGCCGTGTTGCATGACGATGCGCGGGTCGATCTGTTCATGGCCGCTGAGAAACTGGTAGATGTGGAAGAGCATCTGGGGCCAGCGGTGGTGCAGCGGGATCCTGAGGGGCTGCCCGATTACCTGCGCGCGCTCGAGGGGCCGGTGCGGCTTGATCGGCAGTCGGCCCCGCTGTTGTTCGCGGATTTGCTGGGGGATCGGGCGCAGGCCGGTGAAGACCCCTGTGCTTTACCCAAAGCCTGCAAGAATGACGCCGAGATTGCCGGGGCGGCTGAGGCGCATTTGCGCGATGGTGCCGCGATGGTCGAGCTGCTCGCCTGGCTGGATGCGCAGGCGCACGGCACGGTCACCGAGACGCAGGTGGTGGAGCAGTTGGAAGGCCTGCGCCGCCGGGACCCTGCGCTGCGCGACATCAGTTTCGAGACGATCTCGGGCACCGGGGCGAATGGGGCGATCATCCATTACCGGGTGAATGAAGAGACCGATACCGTTTTGCAGGAGGGGCATCTTTTGGTGCTCGACAGCGGCGGTCAATATCTGGACGGCACCACCGATATTACCCGCACCATCGCCATCGGCAGCCCCGATCAAGAGGCGCGCGCGGCCTTCACGCGGGTGCTTTCAGGGATGATCGCCATGAGCCGTCTGCGCTGGCCGCGTGGGCTTGCGGGGCGAGATATCGAGCTGCTGGGCCGTTTGCCGCTTTGGATGGCGGGGCAGGATTTCGATCACGGTTTGGGCCATGGGGTGGGCGCCTATCTCTCGGTCCATGAGGGGCCGCAGCGGCTGAGCCGGATGAGCCATGTGCCGTTGCAACCGGGTATGATCCTTAGCAATGAGCCGGGCTATTACCGCGAGGGGGCCTTTGGCATTCGGATCGAGAACCTGTTGGTGGTGCAAGAGGCCCCCGCCCTGCCCGGCGGTGATGCGCATCGCAAGATGCTTGATTGGCGCACGCTGACGCTGGTGCCGATTGATCGGCGTTTGATTGATGTGGCGGCGCTCAGCCCTGAGGCGCGGGACTGGCTAAACGCCTATCACCGCGACGTGGCGGAAAAGATCGGGCCGCGGGTATCACCTGTTACAAAACTGTGGTTGGATGCGGCAACGGCGCCCCTGTGAGCGTCCGATTTAAGTAAAGGGGGGTACGGCATGGCCGACCATATCAAGATTACTCCGGCTGAGGGCACATGGGTTGTTCGCGCTGGCGGAGCCGTATTGGGCGAGTCCACGGGCGCGCTGGAACTGCGCGAGGGGGACTATCCGCCGGTGATCTATTTCCCGCGTGGCGACATCGCCATGGCTTTCCTTGATGGCACCGATAAGACCAGCCATTGCCCGCATAAGGGCGATGCGACCTATTTCTCGGTGGTGACCAAGAGCCGGACCTTGCAAGACGCCGTCTGGTCTTATGAAAATCCGAAAGCCGATGTGTCCGAGATTAAGGGCTATTTGGCTTTCAACCCGATGGAAGAGATCGCCATCGAACGGATCTGAGCGCGGCTCAGGAATGCTCCTCTGCCGCCGTGGCGGCGAGGGCGCGGTTATAGGCTTTCAGCGCATCGACATGGAACAGCGCGCCCAGCAGTTCGGGCGGCGCATCCGCGCTGAGGGTGACCACCGGTATGAAATTGGAATGGGTCTGGTCGAACAGCGGCAAAGCGGCCTCTAGCGTGGCGCTGCCGTCGATATAGGTGCCCTTGTCGATCAAATCCCAACAGGCGTCTTCCGCCGCCGCGTCTTCATCATCCGGGCGGCGCATGATACGGCCCACCATGAACATCGAGAGCAGATAGGCCTGCGGACCGGCGGCCAGATGAATGCCGCGCCTCTCCATCTGGGTGAGGAAGAAGGACCGGTCGACCAGACGGGAGGCCAGCGCGGTCGACATGCTGACGGCGACCATAACCGCCAGACCGGTCTGCCAGTCGCCCGTCATCTCGAAAACGATGAGCGTCGTGGAAATCGGCGCCCCCAGTACGGCGGCGGCTACCGCGCCCATCCCCGCCAGAGCATAGAGCGAGGAGGAGCCGGAGATCTCGGGGAAGACACCGGTGGCGATGATCCCGAAGCCAAGCCCGGTCAAGGCGCCGAGCATCAGCGAGGGCGAGAACACCCCGCCACCCATGCGTCCGCCTAGCGTGATCGCCACGGCGGCGACCTTGAGCACGGCAAAGATGATCGCCTCATGCAGCACCAGTTCGCCGACCAGCGCGCGCGAGGTCGTCTCATAGCCCACGCCGATGATATGGGGAAACCAGAGCGCGATGACCCCAAGGATCGCCCCCGCCACCGCCGGGCGCAGCCAGCGGGCAAGACCGGTGCGCGCTTGCAGGTAGTTGCCGAAATCCTCGGCCCAGAAGATCGCGCGCATCAGCACGACCGACACCAGACCGCAGGTCAGCCCCAAAAGCAGGAAGGCGGGCAGTTCGACGTAGAATTGCACGTCGCCAAGGCCGGGCAGGACGAATTCCGTGAGCCCGCCGAACTCCAGCCGGTTGATGACCGTGCCCGCGGCGGAGGCGATGACGATGGGGGCGAAGGCGTGGACTGCAAAGTGGCGCAGCACGACTTCGAGCGCGAAGAGCGCGCCAGCGATGGGGGCGTTGAAGCTGGCAGAGACCGCCGCCGCCACGGCGCAGCCCAAGAGATCCCTCCCGGTGATCCCATCGGCCTTGATGAAGCGGCTGACCTTGGTCGAGATCACGGCGGCGAGATGCACCACCGGCCCTTCGCGGCCCGAGGAGCCGCCTGTGGACAGGGTGATGAGCGAGGCCAGGGCCGAGGCCACCCCGGCACGGGTCTCGACCCGGCCGTCGTGCATGGCGGCGCCGAGGATCACATCGCCCACGCTGCGCGCGCGCCCGTCGCGGGTGAAACGGTGCAGGATCAACCCCACAAGCAACCCGCCCAGGGTTGGGATCAGCACCACCCAATACCACGGCAGCCCGGCAAGGAAGCTGTGCAGGAATTGCACATCGTCCGTGCCGTAAAGCGTGGCCTGCAACCAGTTGATCCCTTTGCGAAAGAACAGGGCGGCAAAGCCCGCGGCGATGCCCACCAGCAGCGCGATAAACCAGAATGTCACCTTCCCCGGTCCGCGGGTGCGCAGCACCGTCCAGCCCTGCTTGCAGCCGCCTAGCGCCTGCTGAAGTTGTTGGGAAAAGAATGCGTTATCTTGCGGGGGCATGTGACTTGGACCAGTTGTACCCTTTCTGTCTAGGGCAAGCTGACCTTAGGTAAAACCGTCATTTATGACGTCGTCGCGCCCTGTTGCCCGTTCAGCAGCACCTCAGCCGCCGCGCGGGCCGCATCGGTGATGGTATCGCCCGCGAGCATCCGTGCAACTTCGTCCACCCGCTCTTCGGGGGCGAGGGGTGTGACGGTCGAGGTGGTCATGCCTTTGGACACCGATTTCGCCACACGCCAGTGATGCGCGCCAAGGGCTGCGACCTGCGGCGAATGGGTGACGACCAAGACCTGCCCCTCGGCGGCCAGCGCCTTCAGGCGGCGGCCCACGGCGTCGGCGGTCGCGCCCCCTACCCCGCGGTCGATCTCGTCAAAGATCAGGGTGAGACCGGATTGGGTCTGGGTCAGGCAAACCTTCAGCGCCAAGAGGAACCGGCTCAACTCCCCGCCCGAGGCGATCTTGCCCAAGGGCCCGGCAGGCGCGCCGGGGTTTGTGGCGACGGTGAAAGAGACCGCATCGCGCCCCTCGGGGCCTGCGGGTTCTTCGGTCAATTGCGTCTGGAACACTGCGCGTTCCATCTTGAGCGGGGCAAGCTCTGCCGCCACGGATTTGTCGAGCTTGGCCGCGGCCTTGCGGCGCTTGTCGGTCAGCGCGGTGGCACGTTCGTCATAAAGCGCCTGCGCGTCGCGGACGGCTTTCTCCAGCCCCTCCTGCGCCGCTTCGCCCGCATCGAGCGCATCGAGCTTGGCACGCAGCGTGTCGGCGAAACCGGCCAGTTCATCGGGCTGCACGTCATGTTTGCGTGCAAGGCCGCGGATCGCAAAGAGCCGCTCTTCGCAGGCTTCCAACTCATAGGGGTCGAACGACATGCCGTCGATCGCATCGGCCACGCCCGACATCGCCTCGTCCAGTTCTACCATGGCCCGGTTGAGCGCGGCGAGCGGGCCCTCCAGCGCGCCTTCGGCCTTGTCGGCCACCCCATCGAGCCAGCGCAGCGCGTCGCCCATGGCGGTCTCTGCGCCGCCTTGACCCATCAATTCGTAAGCGTTGACCACATCGCGGCGGATTTTCTCGGCCCCCTGCATCTGGCGGCGGCGGGTGTCGAGGGTGGCCTCCTCTCCCGCTTCGGGGTCGAGCTTGTCCAACTCGGCCACCGCGTGACGCAGAAATTCTTCCTCGGCGGCGATGGCTTCGCGTTCGGCAGCGGCGGCGGCAGCGGCTCTGCGGGCGGCCCCGAGCGCGCTCCACGCCTCGCGAACCTTGGCAATCGCAGCGGCATTTCCGGCGTAGTCGTCGAGGATGGCACGGTGGCCGCGTGGGTTCAGCAGGCCGCGATCGTCATGTTGGCCGTGCAGTTCCACCAATGTTTCGGACAGGCGGCGCAGCACCTCACCCGAACAGCGGCGGTCGTTGACCCAAGCGGTCTTACGCCCGTCGGAAGTGTTAATGCGCCGCAGGATCAATTCGTCTCCGGCAGGCAATCCCGCCTCTTCCAGCACCGCATGGGCCGGGTGGCCCGGCGGCAGATCGAACCACGCGCTCACCTCACCCTGTTCTGCCCCTTGGCGCACCAGATCGGCACGCCCGCGCCAGCCCAGAACGAAGCCGAGCGAATCCAATAGGATCGACTTGCCCGCGCCCGTCTCACCGGTCAGCACGTTCAGCCCCGGCTGGAAGCCAAGCTCCAGCCGGTCGATGATCAGCATGTCTGAAATATCAAGTCCGCGCAGCATCTAGAACCGTCGGGTGGGCGATCCCACCCCCCTTAAAGCCACTCGCCCTTGATGGTCTGGCGATAGGCTGCACCCAGCCAATTGTCTTTGTAGAAGGCAGGCTCAAGGCCGCGCCCGGTCAGCAGTTTGTAGCTGTCCTCATACCACTCGGAGCCCCGGTAGTTGTGGCCAAGGATGGCCCCCGCCGTCTGCGCCTCATGGTTCAGGCCGAGCGAAAGATAGGCTTCGACAAGACGGTGCAGCGCTTCGGCGGTGTGGGTCGTGGTCTGGAAATCCTCGACCACGACGCGGAAGCGATTGATCGCGGCGGTATAGTGATCGCGGCGCAGATAGTAGCGGCCGATCTCCATCTCCTTGCCCGCCAGATGGTCGAAGGCGAGGTCGAATTTCAGGATCGCGGAGCGGGCATATTCGCTGTCCGGGTAGCCTTCGATCACGGCGCGCAGGGATTGCAGCGCTTGGAAGGTCAGCCCTTGGTCGCGGCCCACTTCGTCGATCTGATCGTAATAGCTCAGCGCCAAGAGGTACTGCGCATAGGCGGCGTCGTCATCGGCGGGATAGAAATCGATGAAGCGCTGCGCGGCGGAGCGGCTGTTGGGATAGTCCTGATCCTTGTGATAGGCGAAAGCCTGCATGATCAGGGCGCGTTTGGCCCATTCGGAATATGGATAGAGACGCTCGATTTCGGCGAAATAGAATGCCGCTTCGCCGGGGTTGTTGTTGGTCAGCTCATATTCGCCGCGCTCGAAAATCTGCTCAGCCGAATAGGTTTCAAGCGGGATTTCCTGCGGGTTGAAGAAGTTCCCGTCAGAGCGTCCGTCACCACCGCCGCAGGCTGCCAATGTCGCGACCAGAAGCACCGCACTGATCGTCCGCTTGCGCGATCCCGCTACCGTCATGCCCGCACCCCTTGCATCGTCCAACCCATGGTCTTTGACCCTCTTGCGCATGTGACTAGCACAATAAACTGCGTTGCAAAACGCCCATTCCGCCCCCGTCCGCAGGCGGCTGCGCGGTGGCGCATCGCTGGGTCAGGCTTGTCACTTCGGCTTAGTGAATACAAGGCATTGGCAGGGCGTTCAATGGCACTTCGCCGCCTAAGCGCCCTGCGCTTTGCGGTGCTCCTCCCCTGTCCCGTGATCAGGCGACCTGCGGGATTTCGTCCCAGATCAGGCCGGAGCCGGGCAGCCGCGCCGTTTGCGCCGCATCGCAGGCCACCAGACGCACGGCGTCCGGCGTGGCAAAGAGCGCGCGCAGCAGCGTGTTGGTCAGCGAATGGCCCGCGCGTTTGCCGTCGTAATGGCCCAAAAGCGGTGCCCCAGCCAGCGCCAGATCGCCGAGCGCATCGAGCATCTTGTGCCGCACAGGCTCATCCGCGTGGCGCAGGCCGCCGGGGCTGACGACGGCATCGCCGTCAAAAACCACCGCGTTCTCACCCGCTTCGCCACCAAGCGCCAGACCATTGGCCTGCATGGCCTCGACATCCGCCTGACGGCAGAAGGTGCGGCTGTCGCAGAGTTCGCGCGCGAAAGAGCCATTGTTCATCACCAGCGACTTGCGCTGCTGGCCGATGGCGGCATCGGCAAAGTCGATTTCAAAGTCGATGCGCAGCGTATCGGCGGGCGAGATCGTCGCGACCGCGTCGCCATCCTGCACGGTAACGGTTTTCAGCACTTCGAAGGCCATCACGGGGGCTGCAAGCTGGCGCAGACCGCGCTGCATGATGCCGCGCACGAAAGGCACGGAGGAACCATCGAGGATCGGCACTTCGGGGCCGTCGATCTCAATCAAAAGGTTGTGGATGCCGCAGCCCGCCACGGCGGCCATCAGATGCTCGACGGTCGAGATCGACAGGCCGGTGGGGTTTTCCAGCTTGGTGCAGAGCGGCGAGCGGTTCACCGCGTCCCAGCGGGCGGGGATCAGACGGTCACCGACCGCCACATCGCTGCGCGAGAACCAGATGCCGTGATGGGCCGACGCCGGGCGCAGTGTCACCGTCGCAGGCAGACCGGAGTGCAGGCCTGTGCCAGTAAAACTTACCGCTGATTTGATCGTTGTCTGCACCGGGTCATCCTCAAGCTTCGAACATCTTCTTGTGTGTTGAACTCTGGATTAAGGGGCGGGTTCGTTTTGCTCAACTCAATCTTTGCAACGGTCTGAAACATCACTGCAACATTTGAGCGCGGCTGCGCTTACCCGGAGGCAAGGCGTTGTTCTAAAAAGAAAAAGGGCCGCCCTAAAGCAGCCCTTTCGTCATCTATCGTGATCAGTTCAGTTGGCCTGACGGCGCAGGAACGCGGGGATTTCGATGCGTTCTTGATCGGGATCGTTGTTTTCCTGCGGCTGCGGCGCGGCAGCAGAGGCACGGGTTTGCACCGGCGGCTGCTGACGCGCGGGGCGGGCTTGCGCCTCGCCTTCGCCGTGGCCGGTCATCCGGTTGATCAGGGAGTTGATGCCGAAACGGCCCTTATCGCCCTGCTCACCCTGCTGCTGCTGGGCCTGACGGTGCTGCTCGGGCGCGGCCTTCTGAGCGGCGGCGCGCAGACGGGCCAGCGCTTCGGGGGACGGTGTGCCGGGGGTCGGCGCACGCGGTGCGACGAAGGCTTCGGGCTCAGCTTCGATATTCTCTTCCTGACGCGGCTCGAATGCGGCGACCTCAGGTTGGTAGGCCGGTGCGGGCAGACCGTCGTCATCTTCGACAACGTTCTCGTCCTCATACTGGTCCTGCTCACGCTGTGTCGGCTGGAGGTCTTGGAACAGGGCAGCCTGTTCAACTTCCTGCGGCGCTTCGGCGGCCACAGAGGCAGCGACCGGCGCCTGTGCAGCGGACACCTGCGCCACATCGTCAACCGATACGTTCTGACGCAAAGGCTGGCTCATGGAGCGGCGCGGGACCGGGATTTCGGTGTTCACATCTGTGGCGTCGATGCCGGTGGCGACAACGCTGACGCGCATCAGGCCACCAAGGCTTTCGTCCAGCGTGGAGCCGACGATGATGTTCGCTTCGGGGTCCACTTCCTCGCGAATGCGGTTGGCCGCTTCGTCGAGTTCGAACAGGGTAAGGTCCTGACCGCCGGTGATGTTGATGAGCACGCCCTTGGCACCGCGCAGGCTGATTTCGTCCAGCAGCGGGTTGGCGATGGCTTTCTCGGCGGCTTGGATGGCGCGATCTTCGCCCTCGGCCTCGCCTGTTCCCATCATCGCCTTGCCCATCTCGTCCATCACGGCGCGGACATCGGCGAAGTCGAGGTTGATGAGACCCGGACGGACCATCAGGTCGGTCACGCCCTTCACACCTTGGTACAGCACGTCATCGGCAAGCGAGAAGGCTTCGGTGAAGGTGGTCTTTTCGTTCGCCAGACGGAAGAGGTTCTGGTTTGGAATGATGATCAGCGTGTCGACGACCTTTTGCAGCGTCTCAACGCCGTCTTCGGCTTGACGCATGCGCTTGGCGCCTTCGAATTGGAAGGGCTTGGTCACGACGCCGACGGTCAGCACGCCCAGTTCACGCGCGGCCTGCGCGATGATCGGAGCCGCCCCGGTGCCGGTGCCGCCGCCCATGCCAGCGGTGATGAAGCACATATGCGCGCCAGCAAGGTGGTCGACGATCTGCTCAATGCTCTCTTCGGCAGCGGCAGCACCGACAGAGGCACGCGCGCCCGCGCCCAGACCTTCGGTCACTTTAATGCCCAGTTGCACGCGGTTCTCGGCCTGTGCTTGCTGAAGCGCCTGTGCGTCGGTGTTGGCCACGACGAAATCAACACCGTCAAGTTGCTTTTCGATCATGTTGTTGACCGCGTTGCCGCCTGCCCCGCCAACACCGAAGACGGTGATACGGGGTTTCAGATCATCATGTCCTGGCATTGAAAGGTTGAGTGTCATGTGCTGTCCGCCTGTCCAGTTATCCGCGTTCTGCGGGAGTTTTTCGACCAAATTTACCCGACCCTACCGGGCTAGGGCCGCATCGTCACCTAAAAAACATCGTTTTGACGCTAAATATGGGCAGAAACTTGCCAGTTTCCGCCTTATCTCGGGCTTCTCACCCGATATTGGGGTCACCAGTTGTCTCTAAACCATTTCACCGCGCGTTTGAGCGAGCGGGACGGGTAGCGATCGGCGGGAATGTCGAAATCCCACCATTCGTCCTGCGGATGCGCCGCGAAAAGCGCCAGCCCCACGGCAGAGGCGAAGCCCGGCCCGGTCGCGGCCTGCGGCAGCCCATGCACGCGCAGCGGACGCCCCAGACGGACCTGTTGGCCAAGGATCTTGCTGGCCAACCCGTCAAGGCCCGGTATTTGACTGCCCGCCCCGGTAAGCACAATCTGTTGGCTTGGCAAGTGGTCGAAACCGGCGGCATCCAGCCGAACGCGGACCTCTTCGAGGATCTCTTCGACACGCGGGCGCATGATGCCGATCAACTCCGCCCGGCTGGCGGTGCGACGGTCGTGTTCGTAATCACCGGTCTCGCCGCCGATCTCGATCATGTCGCGGTCGTCCATGCCGGTGGCATGCACCCCGCCGTAGAAGGTCTTGATCCGCTCGGCATTGGCCATCGGCACTTGCAGGCCCATGGAGATGTCGGAAGTGACGTGATCCCCGCCCATCCGCACCGTATCGGCATAGATCATATGTTTCTTGATAAAGATCGACAGGCCCGTGGTGCCACCGCCAAAGTCGATACAGGCGGCACCTAGCTCCTGCTCATCTTCGACCAGCGCCGAGATGCCCGAGGCGTAGGAGGATGAGGCGATCCCGGCCAGTTCCAGATCACAGCGTTTGATGCAATGGGCCAGATGCTGCACCGTATCGGCGTCGACGGTCAACATATGCATGTCCACCGAGAGGCTGTTGCCCAACTGGCCGCGCGGGTCGGCCAGACCGGAGCGGTGATCCAGCGCGAAGTTCACCGGCTGGGCGTGCAGCACCTCGCGGCCCTCGCCATATTCCGGCACGTCGCAGCCCGCCAGCACCCGCGCCACGTCTTGCTCCGAGACCGATTGCCCCTCCAACTCGACCGAGGCGTCGAGCCCATAGCTGCGCGGCTCCCCGCCCGAGAAACAGGCGATGACGTGATCGACGCGGATACCAGCCATTTTCTGTGCGGCCTGAAGCGCAGTGCGGATCGCGCGCTCGGTCTCGCCCATGGCGCAAATCTCACCAAAGCGGACCCCGCGCGAGCGGGTGGTCGCCGCCCCGATGACCCGGAACCCCGACTGCCCGGCCAAGGACCCGATGTCGCCGCTGTCGCTATCAAGCCCCGCTCCGTCAAAGCGCAGCACCAGACAGGCGATCTTGGAGCTGCCCACATCCAAAATGGCAACCACCCCGCGTTGGATCGCCAATTTGCGCATGTGCCGCATCGAACGCTGACTGTCGTATAGGTCCATCATTTCGTTACTGTCCCGATTCCAATGGCCATCTTACTGGCCGGAAAGCTGCCTGATGTGCCACCATTCGCGGGTGGCATCTTCGTTCATTCTAAGGGTTGGTCTTGCCGCCAACCGCATGTCCACACGCGCCACGTCCCGCGTAAGAACCTCTTGTGCGCCTTCCAGCGCGATCACCCGTTCCAGCGCTTGCAGCGCGTTTTCTTCGGGCAACATGATCGTTTGATCGCGGTCCAGCACCACGTCCCAGCGGCGCTGACCAACGCGGACCAAACCGCGCAGCCGGTCGCCCAAGACATTCGCGGCCCCGATCAGCCTGAGCGCCTCCGGCACCGCTTTGTCAGCCCCTGCCCCGGCGATCAGCGGCAGGTCGGCATGATCGCGACGCGCCTCGATCCGTGCCACATGGGCACCGGTATTGTCCACCAAAGCCAGCCCCGTTTCACTGCGCCAGACGGCCACAGGCACGCGCGGCGTTACGTCGATTTGCAGCACGCCGCCGGGGCGGATGCGCACATTGGCCTGTTTTACCCCGTCGATGTCGGTGATCTTCTCGCGGATCTGCGGCAGATCGAGATCGAAGGAGGACAGCGGGAATTCCAGCGGCAGCGCGGTGCGGATTTCGGTCGAGAGCATGTCGCTCGCCCCGTCGATGGCCATGAGTTTGACCATGAACTCGGGCCGCTCTTCGATGCTGGCGCGCACGTCGGCGATGGCCTGCACCACGGTGCCGCGCCGCTCCTCGTCCGCCATATAGATCGTGCCTGCCAGCAGGCTCAGCGTGAAGGGCAGCCCCACGCGCAGGGCAAAGCGGAAACCCGGCGTCAGCATCAGGCGCTGCATGCGCCATGACCACCGCGATGGGGCGGGGTCGGCCTTGACCGTTTCCGGGCGGCGGCGGATCAGCGATCGCATGTAGCGTCCTCCACCATCCAGGCGCATAGCTCAGGGAATGAAATGCCGCAGGCGGCGGCCTGCTCGGGTGAGAGCGAAGTGGCAGTCATGCCGGGCTGGGTGTTGGTCTCCAACAGGATCAGCCCCTCGGGGCCGCGCGCCTCGTCCCAGCGAAAATCGGTGCGGCTGATGCCCTTGCAGCCAAGCGCCGCATGGGCGCGGCGGGCATAATCGAAACACAGATCGGTGATCTCTTGCGGCAGATCGGCGGGCACCACATGGCGCGAGCCGCCGGGCTTGTATTTCGCGTCATAGTCATACCAGCCGGTGGTGATGATATCCGTCACCGCCAACGCCCGGTCGCCCATCACGGTGGTGGTCAGCTCACGCCCCGGCGCGAAAGTCTCGACCATCACCTCGGCGGGCATGTCTTCGGACAGTTGCGGCGGGCCGTTGTTTTCCTCGGCCACGAGGTACACCCCAACCGAAGAGCCTTCGTTATTGGGCTTCACCACATAGGGCGGCGCCATGACATGGGCGGCCATCACATCGGCCTTGGGCGCGATGACGCTTTCCAACACAGGCAGCCCCGCGTGGCGGAACACATCCTTGGAGCGCTGTTTGTCCATCGCAAGCGCCGAGGCCAGCACGCCGGAATGGGTGTAGGGCAGCTTGAGCCATTCCAGCAGCCCCTGCAAACAGCCATCTTCGCCCCAACGGCCATGCAGGCAATTCAGAACGGCATAGGGGTTGAGATTGATCAGAACGGCTGGAAGATCGCGGTCGGCTTCGACCTCGATCACGTTATATCCGCCATGTTCCCGCAAGGCAGCGGCGCATGCACGCCCACTGGACAGGGACACCTCACGCTCGGCCGAGGGGCCACCCATCAATACCGCCACTGTCGGGGTCTGTCCGCTCGACTTACCCACCAAAGTGCCTCTTCGCCTCGGACCGTTTGCGGCCCCTATCGTTGTTTTCTTTGCTTCTGCCGTGGCTTAGCTGCTGCGCCGCGGCTTAGCTTTGCGACGCCGGATCGCCCAATTTCTCACCGACGCGCTTAATTTCCCATTCTAGCCTTATACCGCTTGAAGCGTAAACCTTTTTTCGCACCTCTTCGCCCAATGCCTCAAGATCATGGGCCGTGGCGCCGCCGGTGTTGATCAGGAAGTTTGAGTGCTTCGGGCTCATCTGCGCGCCGCCTACGGTGGCCCCGCGCATCCCGGCGTCGTCAATCACTTTCCACGCCTTCAGATCATGCACGTCATCCGCCTTCCCGGTCGAAGAGAAGCCCGCCGGGTTGCGGAAAGTGGACCCGGCGCTGCGGTCTTTAGTGGGCTGGCTCTCATCCCGCTTGGCAAGCTGCTGCTCCATCCGGGCGTGCAGCTCCTCCAGCTCGCCTTTGGGCGGCGCAAAGGTCGCCCCGATCAGCACCGCGCCCGGGGACAGATCGCTTTGCCGGTAGCGGAAGTTGAGGTCATCTGCCGTCAGGGTCACCACCTCGCCCGCGCGGGTCACGGCCCGGGCCGAGACGAAGTGATCCGCCGTGTAGCTGCCGTAACAGCCTGCATTCATGCGCAACGCGCCGCCGATGCTGCCGGGAATGGTGCGCAGAAAGGTCAGATCCAGCCCCGCATCCGCCGCTTTGCGCGCCACATGGGCGTCGAGCGCTGCGGCCCCCGCCGTCACCTGATCGCCGTCGACCTCGATCCCGTTGAAACCGCGGCCCAGCCGGATCACCACCGCCCGCAGCCCGCCGTCACGTACGATGAGGTTGCTGCCCACGCCCATGGGGAAAACCGTCACCCCTTGCGGCAAACGCCGCATGAAAAGGCACAGGTCCTCCACATCGGCGGGTTGGAACAGGTAATCCGCAGGGCCGCCGACGCGGAGCCATGTCAGGTCGCTCAGGGCGCGATTTGGGGTCAGCCTGCCGCGCAGGTCGGGAATGTTCAGCTTAATCATGGCGCCGGACTTAGCGCATTTATAAGGCGGGGCAAACCATCAAGACGACGGCGGATCGACGCGGCTCTCGCGCCAGCGTTTGGCTACCCGCCCCGCAAGCCAGCCCAGACCGAAACCGCCCACCGCATAGAATAGGACGGAAAGCTGCGCCAAAAGCGCATGCGGCTCGAACACCCGCGCATCCAGCCCGAAAACCATCCATGTGGCATTGAGCGCAAAGCCTGTCGCCAGCACAAGAAAGAACCACAGTACGCGGGCGCGAAAACCGGTCCAGATACAGGCGACCATCCAGACCGCAAAGACCGACAGCAGCGCCACGAGGGTCGGCGTCAGGGTCATTCCGCCGGGCCTTTGACCCGGCCTGCCCCGCGGCGCAGCCAGCGCACGAAATAGACCACCGGCCAGCGCAGCACCGAACAGCCCCCCGCCAGCACCAACAGGCCCAGCCACGGGCCGTGCTGCGCGGTGACGAAACCAACGATCGGTATGCCCACGGCGATCAGCAGATAGGCGCTGCGCCAATGGGAATCCTTGCTGGGCGTCATGGCAAGGATGTTCGCGATCACGAACCAGAAGCAGGCGAGGATGAGAGAGAGGCTCATTTCGGCAGCTCCGGCTTTTGGCCCCGCAGCCGCGCCCAGAGATAGCGCAGCGGGTTGCGGAACATCGACAGGAACGCCAGCAGCGCCAAAAGCGCATAGGCCCAAGACTGGGTCACACCGATGGCGATGATCAGCAAGGGCGCGGCAATCAGCAGAACCACCCCCGGCAGGTATTGAGAGCGCAGCGGCAGCATGGCCACGGTCACGGCGGCGAAGACCCAGAGGATCGACAGCCAGACGAGGGTCACGCAGCTGCCCCCTTGGCCGCGCGTAGCGCCTCGGGCAGGTCATTGGCCCAGCCGCTGATCGTGCCCGCCCCAAGGCAGACCACCATATCACCCGGGCGCGCCTCGCGCAGGACCAGCTGCGTCAGCGCCTCGGCATCCTCCACCGCATAGGCGTGGCGATGGCCGTGCTGGATCAATCCCGCGACCAGCCCGTCCCGGTCGGCACCGGGAATGGGCTCTTCGCCCGCGGCATAGACATCGGCAATGCCCACCACATCGGCATCGTTGAAACAGGCGCAGAACTCGTCGAAGTGATGCGACAGGCGGGAATAGCGGTGCGGCTGGTGCACGGCGATCACGCGGCCCGCGCTGGCCTGCCGCGCAGCTTTCAGCACGGCGGCGATCTCGACCGGGTGGTGGCCGTAGTCGTCGATGATGGTCACGCCGTCCACCTCGCCCACGCGGGTAAAGCGGCGGTTCACCCCGCCGAAGCTGCCCAAAGCGTCGCGGATTTGCTCAAGCTTCATCCCAAGGTGCCGCGCCACGGTCACCGCCGCCAGCGCGTTCGAGACGTTGTGATCGCCGGGCATAGGCAGGGCGCAGTGCTCGATCACCTTGTCTTCGGACTGAAGATGCACGTCGAAATACGCCACGCCGTCTTTGTAATGCAGCCCCACGGCGCGGACATCGGCCTGCGCGTTGAACCCATAGGTCATCACGCGGCGGTCGGTGAGCTTGCCCACAAGCGACTGCACTTCCGGGTGATCGGTGCAACAGACCGCCAGCCCGTAGAAGGGGATGTTCGAGACGAAGTTCAAAAACCCCTGCCGCAGCGTGTCGAAGTCGCCCCAATGCTCCATATGCTCGGGGTCGATGTTGGTTACGATGGCGATGGTGGCGGGCAGGCGGTTGAAACTGCCGTCGCTCTCATCCGCCTCGACCACCATCCAGTCGCCCTGCCCCATGCGCGCGTTGGAGCCATAGGCATGGATGATTCCGCCGTTGACGACCGTGGGGTCGATACCGCCTGCGACCAGCAGTTCTGCGACCAGCGTGGTGGTCGTCGTTTTCCCATGTGTCCCCGCCACGGCGATGTTGGACTTGAGCCGCATCAGCTCGGCCAGCATCTCGGCCCGGCGGACGACCGGCAAGCCACGGCGGCGCGCCTCGTCCAACTCGGCATTGCCCGGCTTGATCGCCGAAGAGATCACGACCACCGCCGCGCCTTCGATATTCTCAGCCGCCTGCCCTTCGAAGATACGCCCGCCCAATTCGGCCAGCCGCACGGTGATCTTGGTGGTTTTGAGGTCCGACCCCTGCACCTTGTAGCCGTGGTTCAAAAGCACTTCGGCGATGCCGGACATGCCGATGCCGCCGATGCCGACGAAATGGATCGGGCCGACATCGGTCGGCAGTTTGGTGGCGGCGGCGTTCATTGCGGGTGTTCCTCTTCTGCGGGGGTGAGCGTGCCTTGGGCGGCAAGCTGCTCAACCATATCGGCCAATGTCTCGGCCGCGTCGGGTTTGCCGACCGAAAGCGCGGCGCGCGCCATCTGCATTGCCCCTTCGGGCATCTCAAGCACGGCGAGGATCTGGTCGGTCATGATATCTGGATTGGCTTTGCGTTCGGGCACCATGATCGCGGCCCCGGCTTCGACCAAGCCGCGGGCATTGGCGCTTTGGTGATCCCCCGCCGCGGCGGCAAAGGGGATCAGGATCGACGGACGCCCGATCACCGACAGGTCGGCCACGCTGGAGGCACCGGAGCGGCTGATCACCAGCTGCGCCTCGGACATGCGGCGGGGCACATCGTCAAAGAAGGGGCGCACATCGGCGCTGATGCCGGATTCGGCGTAGTAGTCCGCCACCCGCTGGCCGTCTTCGTCGCGGGCCTGATGGCTGACGCGGATGTTGCGGATCATGTTCATCGGCAGGGCCGCAAGCGCCGGGGGCACCACGTCCGAAAGGATGCGCGCGCCTTGGCTGCCGCCCATGACCAATACCTCCATCGGGTAGTCACCCGGCGGGATATAGGCGGCACCGGCGCGGTCCAGAACGGCGGCGCGGACCGGATTGCCCACATGCCAGCCCTGCACGCCCTCGGGTAGCTTGGTGGGCCAGATGCCGCAGGCCACGGCGTGAACCCGTTTGGCAAAAATCTCATTCACGCGGCCCAAAATGCCATTCTGCTCGTGGATCATCCGGGGCATGCGCAGCGCCCAAGCAGCACCGAGCGCCGGGATCGACGGATAGCCGCCAAAGCCCACCACGACCGATGGCCGGTCGCGCAGCATGTTGAGGCCCGAGCGGACCACACCGGCGGCGATGCGGAAGGGCACCAGCGCCTTGGCCACCACCCCGCCGCGGGCAAATGTGGCGCTGCTGATCTGGGTGATCTCGACCGCTTCGGGAAAGCCGCCGGTATAGCGCGCGCCGCGCGCATCGGTGCTGAGCTTCACCCGCCAGCCGCGCTTCAACATCACCTCGGCCAAGGCCTGCGCAGGAAACATATGCCCACCGGTCCCCCCGGCGGCGATGATCAACAGTGGGGCAGCCATCAGCGGCGGCCCCGGCCCAGAATATCGCTGATCTCACCCTGCGGGCGGGTTCGGGTAAAGGCCAACAGCATGCCCACGGCGATGCCGCTGGCGATCACCGAAGAGCCGCCGTAGCTCACGAAAGGCAGGGTCATGCCCTTGGCGGGCAAAAGCCGCACTGCCACACCCATGTTGATCATTGCCTGTACTCCGAATGTGCAGGCCAGCCCGGTTCCGGCCAGCCGGATGAAGGGGTCACGCTCGCGCACCAGACGCAGCAGCGACCGGACGACCACGACAGTATATAGGGCGATAATGCAGACGACCATGATCAGGCCATATTCCTCGGCGGCGACGGCGATGATGAAGTCGGTGTGCGCGTCAGGCAGCGACCATTTCACCTCGCCCTCGCCGACGCCTACGCCGAAAAGCCCGCCCTCGCGGATGGCGTTGGTGGCATAGCCAAGCTGGGTGGTCGGATCGACATCGACGCTAAGAAAGCCATCAATCCGCCGCGCGAAGTGTTCGGAATTGGAATAGGCGAATGTGCCCGCCAGAACCACCAGCCCCGCCATGCCGACCAGCAGCACCATCGGCGCGCCTGCGACGAAATACATCACGCCCCAGCCGAACAGCACAAGGCAGGCCTGCCCGAAGTCGGGCTGCATCGCCAGCATCAGCACGATGGAGATACACAGCGCGAAGGACCAAGATTTGCCCGGAGGGCCATTAATCTCGGTCGCAGCAGCCATCATCCATGCGGCGGCGACCATGAAACCGGGTTTCAGAAATTCGGAAGGTTGGAACGAGGCGAAGCCCAGCGAATACCAGCGCGTCGCACCCTTGCCGAAATCGGTGCCGAAGAAAGGCAACAGCGCCAGCGCCACGAAGGCGACCACAAAGCCCAGCACCGCCAGACGCCGCACCAGCACCGGGGACATCATCGAGGTCAGCAACATCGCGATCAGCGCCAATCCGCCGAAAAACGCCTGTCGCTGCACATAGTGGAAAGCATCAAAGCCGTTTTTCGCGGCCAAGGGCGGGGATGCGGCCAGCCCCAAAAGCATGCCGACGGCAAAGAGGATCAACACGCAGGACAAAGCCCAACGGTCGACCGTGCGCCACCATTTTGGAAGGATCGGTTCACCATCCCGCACCGGGACCGCGCCATAGACCATCTCTGTCATGGGTATCTGCCTTAACTGCCTCAACGGCCCCTTTGCGGGGTCTCATCCGGGCAGAATAGCCCGAATTGTCATATGAAGCTAGTGCATTTCACCCCGCTAAGGCGGGCGGGGTCAGCGGGGCTTTGCCAAGCCCCGCTGACGGGCGATCAGGTCGCCCCTTCAACGCGCGCGATCAGGCGGCCTTATGGGTGCCGCGCACCGGGTAGCCCTTGTCGCGGACGAATTTGAGGCCGTTCAGCAGACCTTCCAACTCAGGCCGCGCGAAGGGCGCGTTGGAAATGTCGATGATCTGCACCTTGCCCTCATCGTTGATAACGAAGGTCGCAGGTTCGGCGAAGGGCCGATCGGTCTCCTGCGGGCTGCGCGGGTCAGAAATGTAGAGCCCCAGTTCCGCCATCTGGTCGAGGCTGAGGTCATAGCCGATGGGCAGGGTCAGGCTGTCTTCCTCGGCCATGGCCTTGGCCTTCTCTTCGGGGTCGCCGGAAACGGCGATCACATCGACGCCTATCTCATGGAACTGGCTTTGCAGCTTTTCCAATTGCGCGAGATACTTTTTGCAAATCGGGCAGTGCAGGCCGCGGTAAACCACCACCAACTGCCAATCGCGCCCCTCTTGTGGCTGGCCCAAGGTCAGCGTGCCGCCGCCGAGCTTGCTCACGTCCATCTTCGGAAAATCCTGTTCTGCGGTCAGTTTGGTCATTCTCTGCTCCTTTCGTCAGTTGCGTTGCACCCCAGCTATGGCGCCTTGGCAAAGCGGCAACCGGTCTCACGTCTTCTTGACCGGGGCGGCACATTGAGGCAGAGCGCGCCCATGCAAGTCGATACAGCCATTATCGGAGCCGGTGCCGCGGGTATGATGTGCGCTGCCCATGCGGGCGGGCGGGTGCTGGTGGTGGACCATGCCAAAGCCCCGGGCGAGAAGATCCGCATCTCGGGTGGCGGGCGCTGCAACTTCACCAATATGTATTGCGAACCGCAGGCCTTTCTCAGCCAGAACCCGCATTTCGCCAAATCCGCTTTGGCCCGCTACACGCAGTGGGATTTCATCGAACTGGTCGACCGCCACAGGATCGCCTGGCATGAGAAAACCTTGGGCCAGCTTTTCTGCGACACGAGCGCGAAAGAGATCATCGCCATGCTGCGCGGGTTGATGCAGAACGCCGGGGTCGATCTGCAACTGAAGAGCAGCGCCAGCAATTTCGCGAAGGTCGATGGGCAGTTCAGCTTCGACCTGCAAACGCCTGATAAGTCGGTGAAAGTCACCGCCCGCAACCTCGTGATCGCCACCGGGGGCAAGTCGATCCCCAAGATGGGCGCGACCGGTATCGCCTATGACATCGCGCGCCAATTTGGGCTGAGCGTCACCGATACGCGGGCCGGGCTGGTGCCCTTTACCTTTGCCGAAGGCCGCTTCGCGCCGCTGGCCGGTGTGGCCACCCCGGCGCGTATCACTGCCGGAGAAGCCGCGTTTGACGAAGCACTGCTCTTTACCCATCGCGGCCTCTCTGGCCCCGCCGTCTTGCAGGCGTCCTCCTACTGGCGCGAAGGCGAGGCAATCACCGTGAACCTTGCCCCCGAAGGCACCCTGCTGGACGCGCTCCGCGACCAGCGGCAACGCGCGGGGCGGCGGAACTTCACCACCGTTCTCGCGCAACACCTCCCCGCGCGGCTGGTGGAGCATTTGGGGCAGGCGTTCGACCTGTCGGGCAATCTGGCAGATTGGTCCGACGCGCGGCTTTCCGCATTCATTCAAGGCATCGAGAACTGGCAGCTTCACCCCGGTGGCACCGAAGGCTATCGCACAGCAGAGGTCACACTGGGCGGGGTCGATACCGACGGGCTATCCTCCAAGACCATGGCGGCGAAAGAGGTGCCAGGGCTCTATTTTATCGGCGAGGCCGTGGATGTGACCGGTTGGCTCGGCGGCTATAACTTTCAGTGGGCGTGGTCTTCGGGCATGGCGGCGGCACGGGCGATTGCGGGCTAGGCACCGCCCTACTCCGCCAGCACCTTCTGCACCTGCGCCACGAAATCCTCACCGCGGCGCTCGAAACTGTCGTATTGATCGAAACTCGCTGCCGCCGGGGCCAGCAGGACGACATCGCCCTCTTCTGCCTCTGCCGCCGCCCGCGCCACGGCCTGTTCCATCGTGCCGCAGACTTCGGTCTCTGCCGTGAGTTGCATGGCGAAATGCGCGGCTTCGCGCCCGATAACATAGGCTTTGCGGACCGATCCTTGCGCGTCTGCCAGCCCTTTCAGACCGCCCTCTTTCTCAAGCCCGCCGCAGATCCAGCGGATGTTCTTGAACGCCGCCAGCGCCTTGGCCGCGCTGTCGACATTGGTGGCCTTGCTGTCATTGACGTAGCGGACGCCATGCGCCTCGGCCACGGTCTGGCTGCGGTGCGGCAGGCCACCGAAACTGTGAAACGCCGCCTCGATCACCCGTGGGGCAAGGCCAAGCGCCCGGCAGGCGGCATAGGCCGCGCAGGCGTTCTGGTGGTTATGCGCGCCCGGCAGCCCTTGGATGCCGCGCAGGTCGATCGCGCCGACCTGTTTGCCGCGCCGGTATTCGCTTAAAAACCCCTTGCGGGCAAAGACATGCCAGCCGGGCCCCGCAAGCTTGGTCTCGGCGCTGATGCGGATCACACGGTCGTCGCTCGGCCCCTCGCTGAGTTGCCCGGCAAGGAAGCGGCCCTCGGCCTCATCCACGCCGATCACCGCGCGGTCCGGGCCACCTTCGGCAAAGAGGCGACGCTTCGCGGCATAGTAGCCCCCCATCCCCGCATGGCGGTCCAGATGGTCGGGGCTGAGATTGGTGAAGACCGCCACATCGGGCGTCAGCGCGCGCGCCAGTTCGGTCTGGTAACTCGACAGTTCCAGCACCACGACCTCCCCATCCACGGCGGGGTCGAGGTCCAACACACCGCGCCCGATGTTGCCCGCCAATTGGCAAGGCCGCCCGACATGCTCAAGAATATGATGGATCAGCGCCGAAGTCGTCGATTTCCCGTTCGAGCCGGTCACCGCCACCACACGCGGGGCCACGTCGTAATGATCCCATGCCAGCGTGGCGAAGCTTTGGAAAAAGAGGCCGATGTCATTGTCCACCGGCACCCCTGCAGCAAGCGCCGATGCCACCACCGGGTTCGGCGCGGGGTAGAGATGTGGGATGCCGGGGCTGACAATCAGCCGGGCGATCTTGTCCAAGGCACCGGGGGCGTTAAGATCGACACAGGCGAAGCCTTCCCGCTCGGCCCGCGCCCGTGCGGCGGGGTTGTCGTCCCAGCAGCTGACCTTGGCCCCGCCCGCTTGCAACGCGCGCGCCGCACTCAGGCCCGAGCGGCCCAATCCCAGCACCGCCACGCGTGCGCCTTCCAAGCCCTGTACTGGAATCATCTGCAATCCCCTGCTACCCGTTGACCCCAGAATGGGGGCATGATGCGCCCATCACAAGCCAGAGGCCGCCGAAGATGTCCAGCCCCGCCAAACCTGACCTTGACGATGTGTTGCCGCGCCTCAATGCCATGATGCGCGAGGATGACCACTGGGGTGACGTGGCGGCCTATATCCCGCAACTGGCCAAGGTGGACCCGGCACAGTTCGGCATCGCCGTGGTGACGGCGGATGGCAAATGTCATGTGGCGGGCGATACGCAGGTGCCCTTTTCGGTCCAGTCCATCACCAAGGTCTTTACGCTGGCCATCGCGCTTGGCCGCTCGGGCGACCAACTGTGGCACCGCGTGGGGCGGGAGCCTTCGGGCCGGGCCTTCAACTCCATCGTGCAGTTGGAGCAGGAACAGGGCCGCCCGCGCAATCCCTTCATCAACGCAGGTGCGATCGTCACCACGGATGAAGTCTTGGGCAACCGCGAGCCGCGCGAGGCGCTGGCCGAGATCCTGCGTTTCGTGCGCGAAGCGGCGGGGACCGACGACATCCACATCAATGATACCGTCGCCGCGTCAGAGACCGATTTTGGCCACCGCAATTTTGCACTGGCGCATTTTCTGGCGAGCTACGGGAACCTCATCAACGCGCCGGAACGCACGCTCGGCACCTATTTCCACCATTGCGCGATGGAGATGACGGTGGAGCAACTGGCCATGGCGGGCCGTTTCCTGATCGAAGCGCCGGACGTGCCGCGCTTGGTGGCCCCCAGCCGCATCCGACGGCTCAACGCGCTGATGCTGACCTGCGGGCATTACGACGGATCAGGCGATTTCGCCTATCGCGTGGGCCTGCCGGGCAAGTCCGGTGTGGGCGGCGGCATCCTGGCCATCGTGCCGGGGCGGGCCAGCATCGCGGCCTGGTCGCCGGGGCTCAATCGCTATGGCAACAGCCAAAAGGGCACCGAAGCACTGGCCCTTTTGGCGCGTCACATGGATTGGTCGATCTTTTAAGGGCTTAGCGCACCTTCAGCGTCGCCAGACCCAGCAGAGCGAGGATCAGTGAGATGATCCAGAAACGGATCACGATCTGCGGCTCGGCCCAGCCCTTTTTCTCGTAATGGTGGTGGATCGGTGCCATCAGGAACACCCGCTTGCCGGTGCGTTTGAAGTAGAGCACCTGCACGATGACCGAGAGCGCTTCGACCACGAAGAGCCCGCCGACCACCGCCAGCACCAATTCGTGCTTGGTGGCCACGGCGATGGCGCCCAAGGCCCCGCCAAGCGCCAGCGAGCCAGTGTCGCCCATGAAGACGGCGGCGGGCGGCGCGTTGTACCACAGGAACCCGAGGCCGCCACCGAAGAGACCGGCGGTAAAGATCAGGATCTCGCCCGTGCCCGGAACGTAATGCACGTCAAGATAATCGGTGAAGTCGACCCGGCCCACGGCATATGCGATGACGCCAAGCGCGCCTGCGGCGATCATCACCGGCATGATGGCCAGACCATCCAGTCCATCGGTCAGGTTCACCGCATTGGCCGAGCCGACGATGACGATGATGGCAAAGGGCACGAAGAGCACCCCGAGGTTGATCAACGTGTCTTTGAACACCGGCAGCGCAAGCTGGTACTGCAACTCTGCCGGATGGTATTGCGCGGCCCAGTAGCCCGCGATGCCCGCGATCAGAAAACCTAGCAAAAGCCGCAACTTACCCGGCACGCCATCGGTGTTTTGCTTACTGACCTTGGCGTGGTCGTCGGCATAGCCGATGGCGGCGAAACTCATGGTGACGAAAAGCACCAGCCAGACGAAAGGATTGTCGAGCCGCGCCCAAAGCAGGGTCGATGTCAGCAAAGCCCCCACGATCAGCAGCCCGCCCATGGTGGGCGTGCCCGCCTTGGCGAAATGCCCCTCTGGGCCGTCATCGCGGATCGGCTGGCCCTTGCCCTGCCGCTTGCGCAGCACTTCGATCAGCGGTTTGCCGAAGATAAAGCCGAACACCAATGCCGTCAGAAACGCCCCGCCCGCGCGGAACGTGATATAGCGAAACAGGTTAAAAAAATCGCCGCCATCCGACAGCAGCGTCAACCAATAGAGCATATATCGCGTCCTAACTCATCATGTGGGGTGAATCGCCGATCAGGCGGTCGGGACCGGATGGCCCATTTTGCGGATGGCGTCAACAATACCGCCCAGCTTCATCGAAAGCGACCCTTTGATCAGCACGACATCGCCGGAATCGAGCCTTGCGCGGAGTCCTTGCAACATCTCTTCGGCGGTTTCCGTCCAATCGCCGCGCTGGTGTTCGGGCAGATTGTCGTAAAAGGCTTTCATCAGCGGGCCGACGCAATGCACCACGTCGAGCGCGCGGGTAGCATCCAGATCGGCGAGACCGGCGTGCAGCGCCACGGCCTCGGGGCCGAGTTCTTTCATATCACCGACAAAGGCAATCCGCCGCCCCTTGCTGACGCGCCCGATGTCATGGGTCACTTCCGAGGCGGCCAGTACTTCGAACGCGGCGGCCATGGAGGTCGGGTTGGCATTATAGCTGTCGTCGATCAATTCCAGCGCCAAATGGGTATCGACAGTATCCAGCAAAATACGTTCGCGCACCCCGCGCCCCGCATAGGGCGACCAGCGGCCCAGCGATTGCACGGCCAGCGCCCGATCCGCGCCAAGCGCCTCGGCCACTGCCAATGCGCCAAGCGCGTTCATCGCGAAATGCCGCCCCGGCGTGGCGATCTTGAAGATCAGCGGCGCGCCTTCGACTTCGGCTTGGGCCACGGTGGCATCGCCTTGCACCTTGACCTCGCCCAGTTTGTAGTGATGCCCTGCCTGCCCAAAGGTCGTCTCGCGCAGGCCGCGCTCCAGCGCTTTGGCCAAGACGATATCGCTATGCGCGTGGTCCGCGTTGATCACCGCCACGCCACCCGGCTCCATCCCGTCAAAGATGCTGGCCTTTTCCACTGCGATGGCGGCGACATCCTTGAAGGCTTCGAGGTGGACGGCGGCGACATTCGTGACCATCGCCGCATCAGGCCGCGCCTGTTTGGCGAGGGGGGCAATCTCTCCGGGGTGGTTCATGCCGATCTCGATCACCGCGTAATCGGTATCGCGCGGCATCCGCGCCAGCGTCAGCGGCACGCCCCAGTGGTTGTTATAGCTGTCGACGCTGGCATGGGCGCGGCCCTGATCGCCAAAGATCGCCAGCAGCATTTCCTTGGTCGAGGTCTTGCCGACGCTGCCGGTCACCGCCGCCACCTTGGCCTGTGGGCCGAGGCGCGCGCGCCCTGCCCGGCCAAGCGCTTCGAGCGCCTGCTGCACATCCTCAACGATCAGCAGCGGCGCGTCTGGGGCCACGCCTTCGGGAATATGGGTCACGAGCGCGGCAGCGGCCCCTTTGTCGAGCGCTTGGGCCACAAATTCATGCCCGTCCCGCGCGGCCTTGAGTGCGACGAAGAGATCGCCGGGCTGCAAGGTCCGCGTGTCGATCGAGACACCGTTGCAAGCCCAATCGCCCTGCGCCTGTCCGCCCGTGGCCTCCGCCGCTTCGCTCGCTGTCCAAAGGCTCATGCCAATCTCCCGTCCAGTGCCGCCACGGCCACGCTGGCCTGTTCCACATCGTCGAAAGGCAGCACGTCGTCGCCCACGGTCTGCCCGGTCTCATGCCCCTTGCCCGCGATGAGCAGCGCGTCGCCCGGCTCTAGCGCATCCACACCGCGCAGGATGGCTTCGGCGCGGTCGCCGACTTCCATCGCGTCGGGTGCGCCGCCCAGCACGGCGGCACGGATGCTCGCCGGATCTTCGCTGCGCGGGTTGTCGTCGGTGACGATGACCATATCCGCATGTTGCGCCGCCGCCTGCCCCATCAAGGGGCGCTTGGCCCGGTCCCTATCACCGCCCGCGCCGACGATGGCGACAAGCCGGCCCATGACATGCGGGCGCATGGCGGCGAGTGCGGTGGCCACCGCATCGGGCGTATGGGCGTAATCGACGAAAACCGCAGCGCCATTGTCGCGGGTGGCGGCAAGCTGCATCCGGCCCCGCACGGTGGTGAGATGCGGCAGCGTGTCGAAGACCTCTTGCGGGTCGGCACCGCAGGCGATGACCAGACCGGCCGCCAGCAATACATTGTCGCCCTGAAAACCGCCGATCAGATTGAGCCGCTTTTGATAGGTCTTGCCGCGCCAGCTAAAGCGCAGGTCTTGGCCCGTGGCATCGAACCGCTGGCCTTGCAGATGCAGATCGCCCCCGTCGCGGCCCACGGTGATCACCTCACAGCCCCGCGCGCGGGCGATGGCGGCGATATCGACGCCTTTTTCATCGTCGATATTGACCACAGCCGTCCCATCTTCGGGCAGGACACGGGCGAAAAGCGCGGCTTTGGCGGCGAAATAGGCCTCGAATGTCTCGTGATAGTCCAGATGGTCTTGGGTGAAGTTGGTAAAGCCCGCCGCCTTGAGCGTCACCCCATCCAGCCGCCGCTGGTCGAGCCCATGGCTCGACGCTTCCATCGCAGCATGGGTGATGCCATTCGCCGCCGCCTCGGCCAGCGTGCGGTGCAGGGTGATCGGCTCAGGCGTGGTATGGGCCAAGGGGGCGGCCCATGCGCCCTCTACCCCGGTGGTGCCGAGGTTTACGGCAGGCAATCCCATTTCAACCCAAATCTGGCGCACGAAAGTCGAGACGGAAGTTTTCCCATTGGTGCCGGTGACCGCGATCATCGTGGCGGGCTGGCCGCCGAACCAAAGCGCCGCCGTGCGCGCCAGCGCCTCCCGCGGGAGACCGGAGACCACCAGCGCAGCATCCGAGCCTGCCAGTTCCTCGGCGGCGAGTTTGGCGCCCGCCGCATCGGTCAGCACCGCCGCCGCGCCCATGCGCAGGGCGTATTGAATGAACTCCGCCCCATGCACACGGCTGCCGGGCAGAGCCGCGAAAAGCGTGCCCTCGCGCACTTCGCGGCTGTCGACCGCGATGCCGGTGATCATGGGGTTGGCCCCCGCCCGCGCGGTCAGCCCGAGAGAGGAAAGGGGTACGGCCCGGTCGGTCATAGAGATGTCTTTTCAGTTGCTGCTGGTCAGCGTTAGCACAGCGTCGTTCACCGGTTCAACAGCGGGGCGCAGCCCCAGCAAAGGCGCGATGCGGCGCACCATCTCGGCGGCCACGGGCACGGCGGTCCACCCCGCCGTGCGGCGCGGTTTCGGGCCCGAAGTCTCAACCGGTTCGTCCAGCGTGACGATCAGCACATATTTCGGATCGTTGATCGGAAAGATGCTGGCGAAAGTGTTGATCACCTTGTCGTCGTAATAGCCGCCCGTGGGCTTGGGCTTGTCAGCGGTGCCGGTCTTGCCCGCGATCTGATAGCCCGGCACCTCGGCAAAGCTGGCCGTGCCATCGGTCACCACCTTGCGCAGCATCATCCGCGCCTGCGCGGCGGTCTCTTCGGACATGACGCGGGGGCCGAGTTGGGGGGCGGATTGTTTCAACAACGTGGGCTTTACCGCGCGCCCGCCATTGGCGATGGCGGCATAGCCCGCGGCAAGGTGCATCGGCGTGCTCGACAGCCCGTGGCCGTAGGAGATCGTCACGCTGGACAGCTCGGTCCAGCGGCTCGGCAACAGCGGCTTGCCGCCCGAGGCTTCAACGATCTCAAAGGGGGTCGGCTCAAAGAAACCGAGGCTTTTCAGGAACTCCTGCTGCCGTTCGATACCGATTTCCAGCGCCATCCGGCCCGTGCCCCGGTTCGAGGAATGCACGATGATGTCGGCAACGCTCAGCTTGCCGTAGTTCTTGTTGCGGAATTCGCCGATGCGGAAGCCGCCAACCTTCATCGGGCCGGAGGTGTCGATGATCGTGTCGGCGTTGAACAGCCCCAGTTCCACCGCCTGTGCAGCGGCGAAAATCTTGAAGGTGGAGCCGAGCTCATAGACCCCCTGCACCGCGCGGTTGAACAGCGGGCTGTCCGAGGCATCGCCTTGGGTCAAAGGCCGGGGCCGGTTGTTGGGGTCGAAGTCCGGCAGCGAGGCGACCGAGATCACCTCGCCCGTGTGCACATCCATCAGAATGCTGGTGGCCCCTTTGGCGTTCATCAGCTTCATGCCGCCATAAAGCACCCGCTCCGCCGCGGCCTGCACGGTCAGGTCGAGCGACAGCTCTAGCGGTTTGTTGCCATTGGCCGGGTCGCGCAGATAGTCGTCGAAATACTTCTCGGCCCCCGCCACGCCGATCACCTCGGCGGCATGGACGCCTTCCTTGCCATAGCTCGCCCCGCCCAGCACATGGGCTGCAAGCGAGCCGTTGGGGTAAAGACGCATGTCGCGCGGCGCGAACAAGAGCCCCGGATCGCCGATATCATGCACGGCCTGCATCTGTTCGGGGCTTATTTTCTTCTTGATCCACAGGAACTTGCGCTTGCCTGTGAAATCCTTAATCAGGCGTTCTTCTTTCAGATCGGGAAAAATTTTGACCAGCTTTTTCGCGGCCATCTCCGGGTCGATCATGTGGCGCGGCTGCGCATAGAGCGCGTGGGTCTCGAAATTGGTGGCCAGAAGGTTGCCGTTCCGGTCCGTGATATCCGCGCGCGAGGCCGAGATCACGGCCCCCGGCGCATGGCCGCGCGGCTCGGACGGTTCCGACATCGCCAGCAGACCCATACGTCCGCCAATCACGGTGAAGGCACAAAGGAAACAGACCCCGAGCACAAGAAGCCGCCCCTCGGCGCGCATCCGCGCCTTGTCGCGCATCTGCTCGTGGCGGATGCGCTTGTTCTCACGTTCGATCGCATCGGGGTTTTCCCCCTTCTCGCGGGCGTCGAGGATGCGGGCCAGCGGGCGCAGCGGGGTGCGGATCATTCAACCTTCTCCTCGGAAAGACCGTTCAGCGCCTCGTAATTCATCGTCGAGACATCCACAGGATCGGTGATCGGCAGCAAGGGCTGGGGCGGATAGGCGACTTGATCGACCTGACCAAACTGGCCGGGATGCAGCGGCAGCAGGCCCAGACGGTCAAAGTTCAGATCCGCCAGATCGCGCAGCCGGTCCGGGCGGTTTTGAAAGGCCCATTCGGCGCGCAGCACGGCCAGACGGGCGTGGGCGGCGCGGATATTGGCATGCAGCCTGTCGGCATCGCTTAGCGCCTGCTGGGTCGCGTAATTCTCGCGGTAGGCCCAGAAGGCCAATCCAACCACGGCAATGGTGGTGAGGATATACATTACCGTGCGCATCACTCAGATCCCCCTGACCATCGGCATGCCGATGGTTTTCGCGTCAATCTCACCACTGGGCGCGTCGGTGCGCGTGGCGACCCGCAGCTTGGCCGACCGGCTGCGCGGGTTCTCTGCCAATTCCTGCGCATCGGGGCCAATCGCCTTGCGGGATTTCAGCGTGAACTGCGGCGGCGCCTGCTCAAGCGCGGGGGCGAAACGGTTGGCATTGCCCCCGGCACCGGCACGCGCGGTAAGGAAGCGTTTCACCATGCGGTCCTCGACCGAATGAAAGGTCACCACCGCCAGCTTCCCGCCCGGCTTCAACGCCCGCTCGGCGGCCATAAGCCCCTGAAAAAGTTCGCCATATTCATTGTTCACCGCAATCCGCAGCGCTTGGAAACTGCGGGTTGCCGGATGGCTCTGGCCGGGCTTAGAGCGCGGCAGGCACCCTTCGACCAGCTTTGCCAATTCCAACGTGGTGGTGATCGGCGCTTCTTCGCGGGCACGGACAATGGCCTTGGCGATCCGTCGCGAGGCGCGCTCTTCACCGTATTGAAAGAGGATATTGGCGATCACCTCTTCCTCGGCCTCATTGACCAGATCGGCAGCCGAAGGGCCATCTTGGCTCATCCGCATGTCGAGCGGGCCATCTTTCATGAAGGAAAAGCCACGCTCCGCCTGATCGAGCTGCATGGAGGAAACGCCGAGGTCCAGCACCACGCCATCGAGGTCTTGGGCATATTCGTCCATCCGCGAGAAGACGCCCTGTTGCATGGTGATCCGATCGCCATAGTCACCGGCCCATGAAGCCGCCATCTCAAAGGCCAGCGGATCGCGGTCGACGGCCACCACACGCGCGGCCCCGGCCTCAAGCAAGCCACGGGTATAGCCGCCCGCGCCAAAGGTGCCATCCAGCCAGACCCCCTCTACGGGCGCCACGGCAGATAGGATCGGGCGCAGCAGAACGGGGGTGTGAGGGGCGGAAGGGTCAGAGGCAGCAACCATTCCCTCAGATCTCCATATCACCATCAAGGAACGAGAGCGGATCGACATCGTCGGGCAGTTCCTGCTGCCATGCCTCTTCCTCGGTCTCGTAGGTTTCGGGCTTCCAGATTTGGAAGGTGTCACCGGCGGCGATAAAGAACGCTTCACCGTTGAGTTCAATCTTGTTGCGCAGTTTGGCGGGCAGCACCAAACGGCCCGTCTCATCTACCGTCGTGGGGAAAGACTGGCCGTGGAACAGACGCTGAAGCGCCTTGCGCTGCATGGAGCCACGCGGCATGCGGTCGATCTTGGCGTCAACCTCTTCGATGGCTTCCATGGTGTAGCATTCAAGGTAGTTGCGGCGGTGGTCGCCATAGACGATGACCAGTTCGGGATTGTCGCCGTTCTTCCAGTTCGGGTCGCCAGCCTCCAACACACGCCGAAAAGAGGCTGGGATAGACACCCGCCCCTTCGTATCGACCTTGTGGTGGCTTTCGCCTCTGAACCTGCGGCTCACTTGTTGTCCCTGCCTCTTGCGCCTTTGCGCTTAAACTCGTTGTCCGCCTCAATCCCCTGCCCCGGAAATGGAAACGGCGGGTTGATCTGCTGCCACTGATCAACCCGCCGCCCACGTCCCGCAGCTTGGCGGGGGAAGTCCGACTGCGCGCGCCACCTGGGGGGATGTCTGCTCGCTCGCGCGCCGGATCTCTTTGGTCTGATGAAAGCGAGGTGCCTGTATGAAACCTGCTAGGTTTTGATTTATTTTGGGGTCGTTTGCTGCCCCGTGTCCCGTTCTCATCCGATGCATTAGGGATGCCATGGGAATTGATGGGCGTCTAGATATTTTTTGGATTTCCGCCCAATATTTTGTTTTGCACAGGCTGTGAGAACAACATCTGGTATAACTTTTCGGGTGCCGCGTGGCTTAATTTGGGATTATTTAAGTCCGAAACACTATATCTTGTTAACGAATTGCGACCTGCACAATATCCCACAGTTTCCCACTAAAATTTGCTCACATAGTTATCCACAGGACGTGTTCGTTGCTTGTTCCGCAGAATGCGTCCAGGGCGTTCGAATTGCACGCCAATTCCCGTGGCTGCGAATCGGGCAAGACCCCCAATAGCGCAAGGGGCGCCCATGATTTCCCAGACTTCCCATGCATTCCCGCGACTTTTCCCATGACCTCCCAGCGGCCCATGCTTTCCCAGCCGCACAGCCCCTGCTGTCAGCGGTATCTTGTCCTTTCGGCCCACGCACGGCATGTAATGGCGCGAAACGGAGGGAGTGCATCATGATCCAAGCCACGGCTCTATTCACCCACGCGCTGAACATGCTGTTTCACGCGCCCTCAACCACGCTGCGGGTGATCCTGCCTGCGGTGCTTTGGGTGATGGGGGCCGCCGCTGCAGCGGGCTTGCTGGCGGGGGATGCGCTTGGGGCCATGGATCAGGTGATCGAGAACGCCGCCCCGCCGCCTGCGGGTCAACTTCTGATCCTGATCGCCTGCGGGCTGGCGGGCATCCTTGGCTATGCGCTGATGGCCATCCTCTGGCACCGCTATGTCTTGCTTGATCACGACGGGAGCGCCCTGCGCCCGGGCATGGGGCTTTTCTGGGCCTATGTCTGGCGGGCCATCGTTCTGGGTTTCGTGCAGTTTCTCGCGGCCATTCCCATCGGCCTCGCCATGCTACTCTTGGGCGGGCTGACCGGGTCGAGCCCGGCGGCACTGCTGTTGATCGGGCTGGTGGCGGGGGTGGCCTTTCTTTGGCTGGCGCTGCGGCTCAGCCTCGTGCTGCCCGCCGCCGCTCTTGGCCACGTCATGTCGGTCCGCGACAGCTGGCGCGCGACCGAGCCTTTGGCCGGCACGCTTTGGGCGCTGGCCGTGTTGCTGGCGGTGGTGAACACGTTGCTCGGCGTGATCGCCAGCATGTTGCTGCCCGCCGACCCCGGCCTGCGACTGATGCTGGATTCCCTGCTCTACCTTATAGAGGGGCTGGTTTTCGTCTCGATGCTGACCACACTTTATGGCTACCTGATCGAAGGGCGCGAGCTGGGTTAACCGCCCGCGCCGCCCCCATCAGGCCATGCCACCCTCAATCAAGCCCTTTGCGAGCCGGGCATAGGCATCGGCCATCGGCCCCTCGCCCGCGGCGACTGGCGTACCGCTATCCCCAGCCAAACGGGTATCGAGATCAATCGGCAGGCTGCCCAAAAGCGGCACGCCCATCTTTTCGGCCTCCGCCGCCACACCGCCTTGGCCAAAGATCTCATGCTGAGAGCCACAATCGGGGCAGACGAATGTCGACATATTCTCGATCAATCCTAGCACCGGGGTTTTCAATGTGGCGAACATGTCGAGCGCCTTGCGCGCGTCGATCAGCGCCACGTCCTGAGGCGTGCTGACCACGATGGCGCCCGAAAGCTCGGACTTGGTGCAAAGCGTCAGTTGCACATCGCCGGTGCCGGGTGGCAGATCGACAAGCAGCACGTCCAGTTCACCCCATTCCACTTGCCCGAGCATCTGCTGCAGCGCGCCCATCAGCATCGGCCCACGCCAGACAACGGCCTTGCCCTCCTCCAACATGAAGCCGATCGACATCATGGTGACGCCATGGGCCTGCAAGGGAATGATCGTCTTGCCGTCGGGGCTGGCGGGGCGCTTGTTGACCCCCATCATGCGCGGCTGGCTGGGCCCATAGATATCGGCATCCAGAAGCCCCACCTTGCGCCCGGCCCGCGCCAGCGCCACGGCAAGGTTGGAACTGACGGTGGATTTACCCACACCACCCTTGCCCGAGCCGATGGCGAGGATGCGCTTCACGCCGCTGGGTTTCATCGACCCCTCTTGCGGTTTGGGATGCCCGCCGACCTTGAGACTGGGCGCTTTCGGTGCGGGGCCATGCGCGGTCAGCGCGACCGATACATCACCCACCCCCGGCAGATCGCGGACCACCTGCTCTGCTGCGTCGCGCAAAGGTGCCATCTGCCGCGCGACATCGGCATTGGGCGCTTCGATGACGAATCGAACCTTATCACCTTCGACCACCAGCGCGCGGACCAGATCATGGGACAGCAGGCTCTTGCCGTCGGGCAGTTGCACCCGCGCCAGCGCCGCTTCGACTTCTGCTTTGGTCACAGACATGCGCAAATTCTCCTCTATTACGGCTTCTGAAATGGCAGGTTCTGCGCCAAGCGCAAGGGGACGGCCCCTTTTGCATAGGGAAGAGGCGCAATGCCCAAGGATTACGCAGGGGTACCATGTTTTTGCCGCATAGCAGCATTGCAAAAAGAAATATTGTGCAAGCGCAGCAATTAGCGCTAACTTAGGTTCATAGGCAGAGCCAAGCGCCCCGCTTTCGGAAAGACCAGACACATTCTTCCTCCTCCCGAATGTGTCTGATTTTACCAAGACTTGGATGCATCCACTCCTCCTCCCGGATGCAGGCAAGTTTGGAAAGACCAGACGCGTCCATCCTCCTCCCGGATGTGTCTGTTATTGGCGGCGACATCTACCTCCTCCCAGATGTCGTCGCCCCCTTTCCCCCCACCCCATATATGACAGTTTTATGACCCTGCGCCCTTTTGCCGCGCGGGCAAAACCGTTTTTTATCAACAAGTTGCACCACTCAGAACCTATGCGCTTTCTGCATAGCGGCATTGACTTTATGCCCGTTGTGCAAATGCAGAAAGGGCGTAAATAGCAGGCAACGAGATGATCCACAGATGAAAAAAGAGGCGCCGAAATGGCTTACATGAACACAACCACCGCAAACACAACTTCCGTCTTCGCCCGTATCGGCGGCGCATTCGAAGCACTGGCAACCCGCTACAAGCAGCACCGTCTGTACCGCGAAACTTTCGACGGTCTGAGCGCGTTGAGCAACCGTGAACTGGCCGACCTTGGTCTGAGCCGTTCCGAACTGCGCCGCGTCGCATGGGAATCTTCCCGCGGCTAAGCAGAGATAGAGATCGGACGTCAGAACCCCTCCCTGTTCTGTCGTCTGAAAGCCGGGGTGCGCATCAATTTCCTCCTCCCTGAATGAGGCGGACCCCGCAAGGAGACCCGAAGCCGACCCTCCCTCGACGCTTCGGGCCGACATAGAAACGGCGGCACCTTCCTCCCAAGGTGTCGTCGTTTTTGTTTGTAAGGCCCTGTTTGGACAGGCTTTCGGTAGCCCGCCACAGGATACGCTTTTAGAAGGGCACGTCTTTCCCGCCGGTCAAGAAGCGCGAGACGACCTTTTTGGTCCCGGCCTTCTCAAAGGCGACTTCCATCTTGTCACCTTCGATGCCAATCACTTCGCCATAGCCGAATTTATCGTGGAAAACACGCTCGCCCATCTCAAAGGCGGCGACCGCTTGCATGTCGATCGTGACATTGCGGCTTTCGCGCGGCTGGCTGGTGCCCCGCGCCCCGCTGCGTGATTGCAGGCGTTTCCACCCCGGTGAATTATAGACATTCGCGCTTGCCGCGCGGTCATGTAGATCCGATTGCGGCATGGCCGCGCCAAAACCACCGCCGTAAAGCCCCGGCGGGGTCAGCACATCCACATGTTCTTCGGGCAGCTCATCAATGAAACGCGACGGCATCGCATTCTGCCATTGGCCAAAGACCCGGCGATTGGCGGCGAAAGAGATGGTGCAAATCCGCTCTGCCCGGGTGATGCCGACATAGGCCAGCCGCCGCTCCTCTTCGAGCCCCTTCATCCCGCTTTCATCCATCGAACGCTGCGACGGGAACAGCCCATCTTCCCAGCCTGGCAGGAAAACCATGGGGAATTCCAAGCCCTTGGCCGCGTGCAACGTCATGATCGAGACCTTCTCGCCATCGCCCTCCTGCTCATTATCCATGATCAGGCTGACATGTTCGAGGAAGCCCTGCAGGTTCTCGAACCCTTCCAAGGCTTTGACGAGTTCCTTAAGGTTTTCCAGCCGCCCCGGCGCTTCGGGCGTTTTGTCATTCTGCCACATGCCGGTGTAGCCGCTTTCGTCGAGAATCATCTCGGCCAATTCGACATGGGACACTTCGGGCGGGCCGTAATCCACCCGCAACGGCGCGGCACCATCATCGAGCACCGAGTCGTCCTCGCTGATCTCGATCCGCGGACCTTGCAGCATGGACGACCAACGGTCGATCCCGTCGATCAAAAGCCGCAGTTGCGCCGCCCCTTTGCCGCTGATCCCGCCATGGGCGAGAAGGATTCGTGCGCCTTCGACAAGGTTCACCCCATGATCCCGCGCCGTGCGCTGGATTTTCTGCTGCGCCTTTTCGCCCAAACCCCGCTTGGGCGTGTTCACGATCCGCTCGAAAGCCAGATCATCATCGGGGCTGGTGACCACGCGGAAATAGGCCATGGCGTCGCGGATTTCCAAACGCTCATAGAACCGCGGGCCGCCAATCACCTTATAAGGCAGGCCAATGGTCAAAAACCGGTCCTCAAAGGCGCGCATCTGGTGGCTCGCCCGGACGAGAATCGCCATATCGTCAAGCGAGAAGGGGTCGAGCCCCCTCGTTCCACGCTGCGCGGATTCGATCTCATCCCCGATCCAACGGGCCTCTTCCTCGCCATCCCAATGGCCGATCAGGCGGACCTTTTCGCCCTCGGTCTCTTCGGTCCAGAGCGTCTTGCCCAAGCGCCCCTCATTGCCCGCGATCACGCCCGAGGCGGCGGCGAGGATATGCGGGGTGGAGCGGTAATTCTGCTCAAGCTTGACCACATGGGCGCCGGGAAAATCCGTTTCAAACCGCAGGATGTTGCCCACTTCAGCCCCGCGCCAGCCATAGATCGACTGGTCGTCGTCGCCCACGCAACAGATGTTCTTGTGCCCCTGCGCCAAAAGCCGCAGCCACAGATATTGGGCCACATTGGTATCCTGATATTCGTCGACGAGGATGTATTTGAACCAGCGCTGATACTGCGCCAACACATCCGGGTGCGCCTGGAAAATCGTCACCATATGGAGCAGCAAATCGCCGAAATCGGTCGCGTTCAATTCGATCAGACGACGTTGATATTGCGCGTAAATCTCCGGCCCGCGGTGGTTGTATGCCCCGGCATCCGCGCTCGGGATCTTGTCCGGGGTCAGCGCGCGGTTTTTCCAGCCGTCGATGATCCCCGCCAGCATCCGCGCGGGCCAGCGCTTGTCGTCGATCCCTTCGGCGGCGACCAATTGTTTGAGCAGGCGCAACTGGTCATCCGTATCGAGAATCGTGAAATTGCTTTTCAGTCCCACCAATTCCGCATGCCGCCGCAGCAGCTTGACGCAGATCGCGTGAAAGGTGCCGAGCCATGGCATCCCCTCAACCTGCTGGCCCAGCATCTGGCCCACGCGGGTCTTCATTTCCCGCGCGGCCTTGTTGGTGAAGGTGACCGCCAGAACCTCATGCGGGCGCGCGCGCCCGGTGTTGAGCAGATGCACGATTCGCGCCGTCAACGCCCGCGTTTTGCCGGTGCCCGCCCCGGCGAGCATCAGTACGGGGCCATCCAACGTCTCGACCGCGGCCCGTTGGGCGGGGTTCAACCCCTCCAGATAAGGCTGCGGACGCGCGGCCATGGCGCGGGCGGACAGGGAGGCACCCTCAAAGGCGTCCATTTCGTCAAAATCACTCATGCCCGCAATCTAGCGCGTCCGGGGTACGAGATAAAGAGACGTTCCTCAAATGTTCTTTCGAAAGATATTCAAGTCCCGATTTTGCGCCACTGCGGGCAAAACCGGGTGAATTTAAAATGCGGGGGAAATCTTTACCCGTTGATAATGCTTTGGCGGCAATCTGCTGCCACAACGATAAACAAGAGGAACCGCTCATGTTCAGAAACGATGATACTTCGGTCCTGCGCCGAGAGATTGACCGGTTCAAGCTGCCGATGTTCATTGCGGAATTGAACGCGGACAGCGGGCATTTCGAACTTTTGGCCCTTAACACCGCGCATGAGGCGCATAGCGGCATGGTGATGAGTGAGGTGATAAACCGCCCCCTGCACAGTTTCATGCCCCATGAAGAGGCCGAGGCGGTCAATGAACGCTATGCGCGCTGCGTCTCGAACGCGGGGCAAATCCGCTATCGCGAGATGCTGCATATGCCGCGCGGGCCGCTGATTTGGGACACCACGTTGCATCATGTGCAATCCTACCGCGGTCTTGACCGGGTGGTGGGCAGCGCCATTGTCGTGGAGCGGGTGCAGCGGGACAACCGCGATACCCTCGCTTTTGAGGATGTGCGCTATTTCGCGGCGACATCTTCGTTCAAACTCGAACAAATCTCGACGGTGCTGGATGCCGCCGAAAAGGGGCTGATCGATCCGGCGAAGCTTACCGGGTCGGCGGGGATGCTGGCCGGGCTCTGCCGCGCCATCGACAGCACCATGCAAGAGCTACGCTCGATCGCGCAGGAACGGCTGGACGCCGAGGCCAATCCGACCGTTCATCTGATCGACATGGAAGGCGCCGCCGCCAGCGAAGGTGACGAAATCGAAGCAGCCATCGCGGCGCTTGTCGATATGGCCGACAACCTACCGACACCGCCGGGCCGCAAGGTAAGCGAGGCCGCACCGCTCGCCCGGTCCGTTTTCCGACAGTAACTGGTTGCGCCCCACCCGGACGGCAGCACCCTCACCCCGGCTCCGACGCAGCCACGCCATCTGGACAATCCGTAACCCTTTGGCGCAAATGCCGCCATGGACCTACATGCAACCTACCCCGCCCTCTCGGACCTTCGCAGCCGCGCGCAGTCGCGCCTGCCTAAATTCGTTTGGGAATACCTTGATTCCGCCACCGGGACGGAGGCCACCAAACACCGCAACCGCGCGGCCCTAGACCGCGTCGGGCTGATGCCTTCGGTGTTGCACGGCGAATTCACACCTGACCTCAGCGTCGATCTGATGGGGCAAAAGCTCCCCCTGCCCTTCGGCATGTCCCCCTTGGGCATGTCCGGCCTGATCTGGCCCGATGCCGAAGCCCATCTTGCCCGCGCGGCGGGTCGCGCCGGCATCCCCTTCGGCCTGTCCACCGTGGCCGCGACCTGCCCGGAAGATGTAGCGCCCCATTTGGGCGCGCATGGTTGGTTCCAGCTCTACCCCCCGCGCGACCCGGAAATTCGAACCGATATGCTGGCGCGGGCCAAGGCTGCGGGTTTCACGACTTTGGTCCTGACCGTCGACGTACCGGTCGCCTCGCGCCGTGAGCGGCAAACCCGTTCGGGCCTGACCAGCCCGCCCAAACTGACCCCGCGGCTGATGGCGCAGGTCGGGTTGCGCCCGGCTTGGGCGATGGGCATGGCGCGCCGGGGTCTGCCACATATGAAAATGCTCGACAAATACACCGAAGGCACGGCCACCGCGAACCTGCCGCCGACCGCGCATGTGGGCTATCTGCTGCGCACCGCGCCCGATTGGGATTATCTGCATTGGCTGCGCGACCACTGGCCGGGGCCGCTGGTGATTAAAGGCGTGCTGCGCCCCGAAGACGCCACGGAGATGGAAAGGGCCGGGGCCGATGCGATCTGGGTCTCGAACCACGCTGGCCGGCAGTTCGACGCGGCCCCCGCCAGCGCTGAGGCGCTGCCCGCCATTCGTGCCGCCACGAAACTGCCCGTGATCTTTGACAGCGGCGTGGAATCGGGCCTTGATATCCTGCGTGCCTTCGCGCTCGGCGCGGATTTCGTCATGCTGGGCCGGGCCTTCCACTTTGCCCTCGCCGCCCTTGGGCCGCGCGGGGTAGATCACCTGATCGATGTGCTAGCCCGCGACCTGACCGCCAATATGGGGCAGCTGGGCGCACGGAACCTGCGCGACCTCCCTCCCCCCTTTGATCTGTCGCCGCTCTGATCGGAAAGCTTGCAGAAATGTGACAAAGACGGCCACAGCCCTCTTGCGCTGCACCGCAGCATCCCTAAGCTGCCTTTAAAACCAGCAGGGGAGACCAGCCAGTGACCGATTTTAAAAAGATCCTGATCGCGAACCGTGGTGAGATCGCGATCCGCATCATGCGCGCCGCCAATGAGATGGGCAAGAAAACGGTCGCGGTCTACGCCGAAGAGGACAAGCTGGGCCTGCACCGTTTCAAAGCGGATGAGGCCTATCGCATCGGTGAAGGTCTCGGCCCCGTCGCGGCCTATCTCAGCATCGACGAGATGATCCGTGTGGCCAAGGCGTCGGGTGCCGATGCCATCCATCCGGGCTATGGCCTGCTGTCGGAAAACCCGGAATTCGTCGATGCCTGCGAGAAGAACGGCATCACCTTCATCGGCCCGCGGGCCGAGACGATGCGCGCCTTGGGGGACAAAGCCTCTGCCCGCCGCGTCGCGATGGAGGCGGGCGTGCCGGTCATCCCCGCCACCGAAGTGCTGGGCGAAGACATGGACGCGATCCGCGCCGAGGCGGCCGAGGTCGGCTATCCGCTGATGCTCAAAGCTTCTTGGGGTGGCGGCGGGCGCGGGATGCGGCCGATCATGTCCGAAAAGGAACTGGAGGAGAAAGTCCGCGAAGGACGCCGCGAGGCCGAAGCCGCTTTCGGCAATGGCGAGGGCTATCTGGAAAAGATGATCCTGCGCGCCCGCCATGTCGAAGTGCAGATCCTCGGCGATAAACAGGGCGACATTTACCATCTGTACGAACGCGACTGCTCGGTCCAGCGCCGCAACCAAAAGGTCGTCGAACGCGCCCCCGCCCCCTATCTGTCTGAAGACCAACGCGCCGAAATCTGCGAATTGGGCCGCAAAATCTGCGCCCATGTGAACTATGAATGCGCGGGCACCGTCGAATTCCTGATGGATATGGAAACCGGCAATTTCTACTTCATCGAGGTGAACCCCCGCGTCCAGGTCGAACATACCGTGACCGAAGAGGTCACCGGCATCGACATCGTCCGCGCCCAGATCCTCATTGCCGAGGGCAAACCGCTGGCCGAAGCGACGGGCAAGGCGCGGCAAGAGGACATCACCCTCACCGGCCATGCGCTGCAAACCCGCGTCACCACCGAAGACCCGCAGAACAATTTCATCCCCGACTATGGCCGCATCACCGCCTACCGCTCGGCCACCGGCATGGGCATCCGGCTCGACGGTGGCACGGCTTACGCAGGCGGGGTCATCACGCGTTATTACGACAGCCTGCTGACCAAGGTCACCGCCAAGGCGCCGACGCCCGAGATGGCCATCGCCCGCATGGACCGCGCCCTGCGCGAATTCCGGGTGCGCGGGGTCAGCACCAACATCGCCTTTGTCGAGAACCTGCTGAAACACCCGACGTTTCTGAACAACGAATACACCACCAAATTCATCGACGAGACGCCCGAGCTGTTCCAGTTCGAGCAGCGCCGCGACCGCGCGACCAAGGTGCTGACCTATATCGCCGACATCACCGTAAACGGCCATCCAGAGACCAAGGGCCACGCCCTGCCCGCCGCCCATGTCCGTGACCCGAGGCCGCCCGCGCTGCGCGGCGAGCCGCAGATGGGCACGCGTAACCTCTTGGAACAAAAGGGCCCCGAGGCCGTGGCCGAGTGGATGGGCCAACAGCGTCAACTGCTCATCACCGACACTACCATGCGCGATGCGCATCAGTCGCTCTTGGCCACGCGGATGCGCAGCCTCGATATGATCAAGGTGGCCCCCGCCTATGCCGCCAATCTGCCGCAGCTCTTCTCGGTCGAATGCTGGGGCGGGGCGACCTTCGATGTGGCCTATCGCTTCTTGCAGGAATGCCCGTGGCAACGCCTGCGCGACCTGCGCGCGGCCCTGCCCAATGTGATGACCCAGATGCTGCTGCGCGCCTCCAACGGGGTGGGCTATACCAATTACCCCGACAATGTGGTGCAGAAATTCGTGTCTACGGCGGCCAATACCGGCGTCGATGTGTTCCGCGTGTTCGACAGTCTCAACTGGGTTGAGAACATGCGCGTGGCGATGGACGCAGTCGTAGAATCCGGCAAGATTTGCGAGGGCACGATCTGCTACACGGGCGACATCTTTGACCCGGACCGGGCGAAATACGACCTTCAGTATTACGTCAATATGGGCAAGGAACTGAAAGCCGCCGGCGCGCATGTGTTGGGGCTGAAAGACATGGCAGGCCTGTTGAAACCCGCTCAGGCCCGCGCGCTCGTCAAGGCGTTGAAATCCGAGGTTGGTCTGCCGATCCATTTCCACACCCATGACACGGCGGGCAGTGCCACGGCCACCATCCTCGCCGCCTCTGAGGCGGGCGTCGATGCGGTCGACTGCGCGATGGATGCGCTTTCGGGCAACACCTCTCAGGCGACGCTCGGCACAGTGGTTTCGGCCCTGCAACATACCGACCGCGACACCGGGATCGACATGAAAGCCGTGCGCGAAATCTCTGATTACTGGGAAGAAGTGCGCGGCCATTATGCCGCCTTTGAGACCGGGATGCAGGCGCCCTCCTCCGAGGTTTACCTGCACGAAATGCCCGGTGGGCAGTTCACGAACCTCAAAGCGCAGGCTGCCTCTATGGGGCTGGAAGACCGCTGGCCCGAGGTGGCGCGCACCTATGCGGACGTGAACCAGATGTTCGGCGATATCGTGAAGGTCACGCCCTCGTCCAAAGTCGTGGGCGACATGGCGTTGATGATGGTCTCCCAAGGGCTGACCCGGGCGCAGGTCGAAGACCCGAATGTCGATGTCTCCTTCCCCGACAGCGTGATCGACATGATGCGCGGCAACCTCGGCCAGCCGCCGAACGGCTTCCCGGCAGGCATCGTCAAGAAGGTGCTGAAAGGCGAGACGCCGAACACCGAACGCCCCGGCAAACACCTGGAACCCGTCGATATCGAAGCCGTGCGCAAAGAGCTTTCCGAGCAGTTGGACGGCCTGCAGATCGACGACGAAGACCTCTGCGGCTATCTGATGTATCCCAAGGTTTTCCTCGACTACATGGGCCGCCACCGCGTCTATGGCCCGGTGCGCACCCTGCCCACACATACCTTCTTCTACGGCATGGAACCGGGGGCAGAGATCTCGGCCGAGATCGATCCCGGCAAAACCTTGGAAATCCGTCTTCAGGCCGAATCTGAGGCCGGAGAGGATGGCGAGGTGAAGGTCTTCTTTGAACTCAACGGCCAGCCGCGGGTGATCCGCGTGGCGAACCGGCTGGTCAAGGATGCCACCGTGCAGCGCCCAAAGGCCGAGGCGGGCAATCCCGATCACATCGGCGCGCCGATGCCGGGGGTCGTGGCCTCCGTCGGGGTGAAGGCGGGCCAGCAGGTCAAGGCGGGCGACCTGATTTTGACCATCGAAGCGATGAAGATGGAGACGGGCCTCCACGCAGAACGCGATGCGGTGGTAAAGGCCGTGCATGTGCAGGCCGGTGGCCAGATCGATGCGAAGGACCTGCTTGTCGAGTTAGAGTAAATCACCCCCGGGCGCGGCCCCTTGCCGCGCCCCCACAAGGAGCGAGCCGATGCATCTCTCTGCGATAACCCTGATCGTCCCCGACTATGACGCCGGCATCGCCTTTTACTGCGGCGTCATGGGGTTCGAACTGACTGAGGACGTCGACCAAGGCCGCAAACGCTGGGTCCGCGTCACCCCGCCCGGCGCTGAGACGGGGTTTGTTCTGGCCCGGGCGGACGGAGAGGCGCAGCGCGCCGCCATCGGCAATCAGGGTGCGGGCCGTGTTTGGCTGTTCTTGAAGGCTAAGGATTTCGCGGCGGAATTCGACCGTCTGACCGCTGCGGGCGTGACCTTCGAAGAAGAACCGCGTCATGAGCCCTATGGCAAAGTGGCCGTTTTTCGCGATCCTTTCGGAAACCGTTGGGATTTGCTGGGTGATTGACCCCTCCCGCGGCTCCGCGCCGCATTGCCATTGCCCGGCCCATCGCTATTTTGGCTTTTGACTGAGCCTGAGCGATCCCATGCCCTACGAATGGACCACCCCGCCCCGCGCCACTCCGCAGCAGATGCGCCTTTGGCCGCATCAATCCCTGCCCGCGCGCGGTTTTGCGGCCTTTATGCTGGCCACTTTTACGCTGGCTATGATTCCGCTTTTCGCCATGCTCGGCACCGCCCTGCTCTGGGGGCTGCTGCCCTTCGTGCTTCTGGCCTTGGGGGCGGTCTATTGGGCCTTGCAACACAATCACCGCGCCCGCCAGATCGAAGAGGTGCTGACCCTCGACGACACCACGGCGCGGCTGGTGCACACCACCGCCAAGGGCGAGGTCAAGGATTGGGACTGTAACCGCTATTGGACCCAAGTGAAGAAATACGACGATGACGGCCCCGTGCCGCATTACGTCACCCTACGCGGCGAGGGCCGCGAGGTTGAGATCGGCGCCTTTCTCAGCGAAGAAGAGCGCATCGCGCTTTACGACGATCTGGCACGGCATCTGCGGAACTGAAAAGGGCCAGACACCGAAAAGGGCCAGACCTTACGGCCCAGCCCTCTGTTTTTCAACTCAAGCGCGGCTCAGCTCAGGCGGTCTTTAATGACCGGTCCCACTGCGCCGAAATCCATTTGGCCGGTATAACGCTCTTTCAGCAGCCCCATAACCTTGCCCATGTCGCGGATCGAGGTCGCACCGACATCGGCCACGGCCTTATCCACGGCGGCGGCGGTTTCGGTGACGCTGAGCTGCCTTGGCAGGAATTCTTCGATCACCTCGACCTCTTCGCGCTCGCGCTCCGCAAGGTCCAGCCGTCCGCCCTCTTCATAGGCGCGCGCCGATTCCTGACGCTGTTTGGCCATTTTGCTGAGGATGCCCAGCACCTCGGCATCCGACACGCCTTCATCCTTGCCGTTGGCCCGGGCGGCGATGTCCTTGTCCTTGATCGCGGCATTGATCAGCCGCAGCGTCGAAAGCCGGTCCGCCGCCTTGTCTTTCATGGCCTGTTTCAAAGCATCCGAGATGCGCATCCGCAATGACATGGTGGTTTCCTGTGTTTCGCTAAATCCAAGGGTCGCAGCTTAGCGGCTCTCTCGCTGCGGAGCAATGGGGGGCGACCACAGGTAAACCCCTGTTCTGAAACGATATCTCATTTCCCTCCGCCTATTGACCCCGCGCCCGCGCGGGATTAGGTTGCCACCCGTTTACCCGCCCCTTTCTGCCCGGAGACTGCCCCATGTCCGCGCCCGCTCGCCCACGCCCAACCGCCTGCCTTGCCCTTGCGGATGGATCGATTTTCTACGGCATGGGGTTTGGCGCGACCGGCCAGACCGTGGCGGAGTTGTGCTTCAACACCGCGATGACCGGCTACCAAGAGATCATGACCGACCCGTCCTATGCGGGCCAGATCGTGACCTTCACCTTCCCGCATATCGGCAATGTGGGCACCAATCCCGAAGATGATGAGACGGGCGATCCGGTCGCTGCGGGCATGGTCGTCAAATGGATGCCCACCACGCCCAGCAGCTGGCGCAACATTCAGCCGCTGTCGGATTGGCTGGCGTCGCGCGGGCGCATCGCCATCGGCGGTGTCGACACCCGCCGCCTGACCCGCGCAATCCGCCAGCAAGGTGCGCCGCACGCCGCCCTCGCCCACGACCCGGATGGTAACTTCGACATCGAAGCGCTGGTCGCCGCCGCGCGCGATTTTGCCGGGCTCGAAGGGATGGATCTGGCCAAGGACGTGACCTGCGCCCAGACCTATCGCTGGAACGAAATGCGGTGGGCATGGCCCGACGGCTACGCGCCGCAAACAGAAGCCAAGCACAAGGTCGTCGCCGTGGACTATGGCGCGAAACGCAACATCCTGCGCTGCCTCGCTTCTGCGGGCTGCGATGTCACCGTGCTGCCTGCCACCGCGACCTATGACGACATCATGGCCCATGAGCCCGATGGCGTCTTCCTCTCCAACGGTCCGGGTGATCCGGCGGCGACGGGCGCCTATGCCGTGCCGATGATCCGCGAGGTTCTGGACAAAACCGATCTGCCGGTCTTTGGCATTTGTCTTGGCCACCAGATGCTTGCACTGGCCCTCGGCGCGACCACGGTCAAGATGAGTCACGGCCACCACGGCGCCAACCACCCGGTCAAGGATTACGACACCGGCAAGGTCGAGATCACCTCGATGAACCACGGTTTCGCGGTCGACGGGCAATCCCTGCCCGAGGGCGTGCGCGAGACGCATGTCTCGCTCTTTGACGGGTCGAACTGTGGCATCCGCGTCGATGGCCGCCCGATCTGGTCGGTCCAGCACCACCCCGAAGCCAGCCCCGGCCCGCAAGACAGCTACTACCTGTTCGAACGGTTCAGCGAAGCGATGGCCGAGCGCAGCGCGTAAAATTTTCTACATGCACTGATTGCACAGGCGGCTTTTAACTCTCGATTAACGGTCGCCTGCCAGTCTCATTCCGGAACCTCGATGGGGCACGGAATGAGCAACCTTCGCCTGAAACTCTCAGCGCCGCGGATGGCCACCGCGCCCGCCCGCCGGATGCGGTTGGGCCAACATTTGATCGCCGCGGGGGTCATCGGCCCGCGCGATCTGCTGCACGGGCTTGACCTACAGCGCCGCATCGACGCCCCTCTGGGCGAAGTTCTGGCCACCGAAGGCTTGGTCGCCCCCGATGACATCGTCAAAGCGCTTGCCCGGCAATATGGCGCCCAACCTGTCGACTTGACCCGCAGCCCCTGCGATCAACGTCTTGCGGCTCGGATACCCGCGCGTCTCTGTCTGCAATTCGGTGCCGTGCCATGGCTAGAACTGGGGGACCGGCTTTTCGTGGCCAGCGGTCGCCCCGCGGATTTTCCTCACCTTTGCAACGCCTTGGGGGAGCGGGGGAAAACTTTGGTGCTGGTCGTCGCCGACCCCCGGCAGGTGCAGACCCAGATCGGCAGGCTCTATGCCGCGGAACTGGCGGAACATGCCGTCACCCGCGTGGCGGATGCAGAAAGCTGTCGAAACTGGGGCGTGCGCAGCTGGAAACGGCGGTTTGCGCTGCGGGGTATTCTGCTGTCGCTCTTTGCGCTATTGGTGCTTTTCCCCTCCGCCCTCCTTACGATCGCTCTCCTCTGTGGCGCGCTCACTCTGCTGCTAGCCAGCGGACTCAAAGCCGCGGCCCTTTGGGCCTCTCTCACCCGGCCCAAGCCCCCACGGTCGCCGCCGAATGCCGCAGAGATTAAGGGATTTCGCCTGCCCCGTGTCTCGGTCCTCGTGCCCTTGCTGCATGAGGAAGAGATCGCGCAGGCGCTGATCGCGCGGCTTTCGCGGCTCACCTACCCGAAATCGCTGCTGGAGGTGGTTCTGGTCCTCGAAGCGAGTGACAAGCTCACCCGAGCGACCATCGCACGCACACCCTTGCCGCCATGGATCAGCGCGATCGAAGTGCCCGATGCCGGCGCGCTTAAAACCAAACCCCGCGCGCTGAATTACGCGCTCAATTTCTGCCGCGGCAGCATTATCGGCGTTTGGGATGCGGAGGATGCGCCGGAGCCGGACCAGATCGAACAGATTGTCACCCGCTTTCACAACGCGCCCGAAAATACCGCTTGTTTGCAGGGGGTTCTGGATTTCTACAACAGCCGCGGCAATTGGATGGCCCGCTGTTTTGCGATCGAGTATGCGACTTGGTGGCGGGTGATCCTACCGGGCGTGGCCCGGCTGGGGCTGGTCGTCCCGCTGGGCGGCACCACGCTGTTTTTCCGGCGCGACATCCTCGAACGGCTCGGCGCTTGGGACGCCCATAACGTGACCGAGGATGCCGATCTGGGCCTCCGGCTGGCGCGGCGCGGCTATGTGACCGAACTGATGCGCACCACCACTTTTGAAGAGGCCAATTGCCGCCCCTGGCCTTGGGTGCGGCAACGATCCCGTTGGCTGAAGGGATATCTCATCACTTGGGCGGTCCATATGCAAAGACCGCGCGCCCTGCTGAAAGACCTCGGCCCCCTGCGGTTCATCGGCGTGCAGGCGATCTTTCTCGCCACGGTTTCACAATTCGCCCTCGCGCCACTTCTCTGGTCGCTGTGGCTGAGTTTTTTCGGGCTGTATCACCCGGTCACGGACTGGCTTGCGCCACCCGTCCTGACGGCGATCTTCGCGCTGTTCATTATGTCGGAAATGCTGAACTTCTGCGCCGCCACCATCGCGGTCTCAAACCGGGGTCAACGGCATCTACTGCCTTGGGTCATCACCTGCCCGCTCTACCTCGGATTTGGCGCCTTGGCCGCCGCCAAAGCGCTGATTGAGCTCTATCGCAGCCCACATTTCTGGGACAAAACCGCCCATGGGCATACTCTGCCGCGCTATGTAAAACCCCGCAAAAGGCTCAAAAATCATCCTCGCGCCGGGCCGCTTCCTGCTTCAAACGCGTCATGAAGGCGACGGAGATATGCGTGCGCAGCGCCTCATCCGCGCCATCCTCATCGCGGGCTTCGATCATCTCCACGATGCGGTTATGTTCGGCCTGCGCAATCTCCCCCCGCCCCTCCACCGCGAGGGATGAGGTCGCCATCAAGGCCATGGAGCGATGCACGAGATCAAGCTGCTGCACCAAATAGCGGTTGTGCGACGCCAGATGGATCTGCTTGTGAAACCGTTTGTTCGCCCGTGCCAGCGCGTTGGGATTGCCCGCCAGCGCGTTGTCGGCATCCACCATCTCGCGCAGCACGCGCACCTCCTCGGCGGTGGCATGGCGCGCGGCCAGACGCGCGGCCAGCCCCTCCAGCTCGCCCCGGACGACGTAAAGCTCGGCCATCTGGTTGTGATCCAGCGAGGCCACGATCAGGCTACGCCCGTCACGCATCAGCAAGGATTGCGTCTCAAGCCGTTGTAATGCCTCACGGATCGGCGTTCGCGAGACGCCGAAACGCTCGGCCAATTCGCTCTCCACCAAGCGGTCACCAGGGCGATAGGTGCCAATGTCGATGGCCTCCAGAATCATCGAATAGGCGTCGGTCGGGCCGGTCTTGGGGTCGGGCATCAGCTATCAGTCCTTGAAAGTTGCGCCACCTTACTCACCGCGACCATTTGCGCAACCCGGCAGGGCTTGCGCGGCTGCGCGTCTCGGCCTACCTCTGCGCCATGCCGCGCGATGCTTTTTCTCATGTCACCACTTGGGTCTTCGACCTCGACCAAACGCTTTACCCGCCCGAGGCGCGGCTTTTCGACCTGATCGAAGCGCGTATGGTCGATTGGGTGATGCGCGCGATCAAGGTCGACCGCGCCGAGGCCAACCACCTGCGCCAGCATTATTGGCAGACATACGGCACCACGCTGGCCGGCTTGATGCGCGAACACGGCGTCGACCCCGGCCCCTACCTGACCGAGGTGCATGACATTCCGATGGATCGGCTCACCCCCGACCCGCTGCTCGCTCAGGCCATTCGCGTGCTGCCGGGGCGGCGTATCGTCTACACCAACGGCTGCGCGCCCTACGCCGAACGGGTACTTGAGGCCCGCGGCCTTTCGGGGCTTTTCGACGCGGTCTATGGTGTCGAACACGCTGATTTCCTGCCCAAACCCGAAGCCGCCGCCTATGATAAGGTCTTTGGCATCGACGGGTTCCAGACCGCCTACGCCGCCATGTTCGAGGATGATCCGCGCAACCTCGCCGCGCCCCACGCTTTGGGGATGCGCACGGTGCATGTGGCCCCGGAACGTGGCGAAGGCGATCACATCCACTACCATACGCAAGATCTTTGCGAATTCTTAACACGGGTGGCGGGCTGATGACCTTCGATTGCGATATTCTGATTTCCGGTGGCGGCATCGCCGGGCTGACCGCGGCGGCGGCCTTTGGCGCGGCGGGCTTCGATGTGATCTGCGTCGACCCCACCCCGCCCGTCACCGATGGCGCCGCCAAGGGGGCGGACATGCGCTCCACCGCGCTGCTGCAACCGGCGCGTCTGCTCTTAGAAGACGCCGGTCTTTGGGACCGTCTTGCCCCCCATGCCGCCGCCCTGCAAATCATGCGGATCGTCGATGCGGGCGGCGAAGACCCGACGCCGCGGGTGACCCGCGAGTTCGACGCCGCCGATATCTCTGACGCACCCTTCGGCTGGAACTTTCCCAATTGGCTGCTGCGGCGCGAAATCCTGACCCGGCTGAACGAATTGCCTAGCGTCGATTTCCGCCCCGGCACCGGCACCACCACGCTTTTCACCCGCCAAAGCGAAGCGCGTGTCGGGCTGAGCGATGGCAGCCGGATCAGAACCCGGCTGGTGATCGCCGCCGACGGGCGCAATAGCCCGATGCGCGAGGCCGCGGGGATCGAGGTCAACACCCGCCGCTACGGGCAAAAGGCACTGGCCTTCTGCGTGACACACCCGATCCCGCATGAAAATGTCTCGACCGAGGTACACCGCTCGGGCGGGCCCTTCACCCTCGTGCCCCTACCCGATCGCGACGGCATGCCCTGTTCCGCCGTGGTCTGGATGGACGATGGGCCCGCAACCCAAGCCCGCGCCACGCTCGATCCCGCCGCCTTTGAGGCCGAGGCGACCGCCCGGTCGGCCAATCTCTTCGGCCCGCTCACCCTCGCCAGCCCCCGCGCCCTCTGGCCCATCATCAGCCAAGAGGCCAAATGTCTTTCTGCCGAACGGCTGGCTCTCGTGGCGGAAGCCGCCCATGTGCTGCCCCCCATCGGGGCACAGGGGTTGAATATGTCGCTGACCGATATGGCGACTCTGCTGGAGCTCGCCCGCGCCGCGCCAGAACGCCTCGGCGATGCCGAGATGCTGGAGGCCTATCACAAGGCCCGCCACGCCGATATCGCGCTCAGGGTCCGGGGCATCGACTTGCTGAACCGCGCCAGCCAAGCCAGCAGCCCGCTTGCCCGAGACGCGCGCGCGGCGGGGCTCAACGCGCTTTACGCCCTGCCCCCGGTGCGCAAAATGCTGATGCAAATGGGGCTGGGCCTGCGCCGCTGAACCGCGGCGCAGAGGGTCTTACAGAACCTCGTCCAACACCGCCGTCAGCCGCGCCACAGTCGCGTCGACGTCATAGAGCTTGTCCAATCCGAACAGCCCCAGACGGAAGGTGCGGAAATCATCCGGCTCCCCCACCTGCAACGGCACCCCGGCGGCGATCTGCATGCCATGGGCGGCGAAAGCCTTGCCGTTTTGCACATCGGGATCGGCGGTATAGCACACAACCACCCCCGGCGCGGCGAACCCCTCTGCGGCGACCGATGTCACGCCGCGGTCGGCCAAGGCCTGACGCACCGCTTCGCCCAAACGCCACTGCGCCTCTTTCAGCCGGTCGAACCCATAGTCCCGCGTCTCTCTCACCGTATCGCGGAACACGCGCAGCGCGTCCGTCGGCATGGTGGCATGATAGGCATGACCGCCCGCCTCATAGGCCTTCATAATGTCGCGCCACTTGCGCAGATCGATGGCGAAACTGTCCGAGGTGGTCTCATTCAGCCGCGCCTCGGCCCGCGCCGACAACATCACCAAACCGGCCGAGGGCGAGGCACTCCACCCCTTCTGCGGGGCCGAGATCAGCACATCGACCCCAAGCGCCTTCATATCCACCCAGACACAGCCCGAGGCGATGCAATCCAACACCATCAGCGCGCCCACCTCATGGGCCGCCGTGGCCATTTCCTTGATATAGTCATCCGGCAGGATCATGCCCGAGCTTGTCTCCACATGCGGCGCAAACACCACCTGCGGCTTCTGCGCGCGGATCGCGGCGGTGACCTCGTCGATCGGGGCGGGCGCAAAGGGCGCGGGGCTGGCATTGCCCTGCATCCGCGCCTTCATCACCTCGGCACTATTGGTCAGATCGGCACTCTCGATGATCTGGCTCCAGCGGTAAGAGAACCAGCCGTTGCGCACCACCAGCACATCCTGCCCCCGCGCGAACTGCCGCGCCACGGCCTCCATCGCATAGGTGCCGCCACCGGGCACCAGCGCCACGGCATCGGCGTTATACACCTCACCCAGCCAGGTCGAGAGGTCGCGCATGACCTGCTGAAACTCCGCCGACATGTGGTTGAGCGACCGGTCGGTAAAGACCACGCTGAATTCATCAAGCCCCGAAGGGTCTACCGTGTCGAGCAATGCCATTGTTCTTCCTCCATCATTCGAAGCAAAGGCATATGGCCCGCCACGGCAAAAGGCAAATGCGGCTAAAGCGGCCCCGGCAGGCGCTCTTCGCTTAACAGCACATTCGCCTCCACCTCCCCCGCGCCGGGCAGGGTCATGATCCGCCGCCTGAGAACACGTTCGAAATCCGGCAGGTCCCGCGCCACGACCCGCAGACGATAGTCGAACAGTCCCAAAACATGTTCCACCGTCTGCACCTCGGGAATGGCCGAAACCGCCCGCTCGAAATCCTCCAAACTGACCCGCCCGCGCGTGGCCAGCTTGATGCCCAGAAACACCGTGACACCAAAGCCCAAAGCCTCTGCATTCAAGCGCAACCGCCGCCCGGCAATCGCGCCGCCCTCCTCCAGCCGTTTGATCCGCCGCCATGTCGCAGGCTGCGACAGACCAAACCGCCGCCCCAAGGCACTGGCACTTTGATTGGCGTCCCGCGCCAGCGCCTGCAGCAAGGCGCGGTCAATGTCATCAAGCTCGATCACAGCGGCAGCCCCTCCTGCGTCTTGATCCGCGCCACATGCATCAACGCCTCGATCTCAGCGATATGCGGCAGGGTCAGGATGCGACTGCGGTAAATCTGCTGATAATGCCCCATGTCCCGCGCAATGATCGACAGCCGCAGATCGACCCGCCCCAAAAAGGTCTGCAACTCGATCACCTCAGGCACCTGGCGCGCCTGTGCCATGAAGACATCAAAAGCATTCGCCTGCGTTTTGTCCAAGGTCACCCGCAAGGACACTTCCAAAGCATAGCCAAGCGCCGCCCAATCGATCACCACCCCGCTGCCCTGCACGATCCCCTGATCTTGCAGCCGCGCAATCCGCCGCGCCGCTTTGCCGGAGGTGATATTGCACCGCTCCGCCAATTCCCCGGGGCTGAGACTCGGCTCCGCCTGCCAATACCGTAGAATACGGCGATCCAGATCATCAAGCATGATTTTTCCGTTTTAGAGCGATACCACGAATAACTATCTTCATCCTTTCACAAATACCTCTGCGATGACAATGGCTACTGCGCGCGACTTCGCTATGGTGAGACCCAGAACGAGACAAACCAAAGGACAAGATCATGCGCGTTTACTACGACCGCGACTGCGACGTGAACCTCATCAAGGACAAGAAGGTGGCGATCCTCGGCTATGGCTCCCAAGGCCACGCCCACGCGCTGAACCTGCGCGATTCCGGTGCCAAGAACCTCGTCGTCGCCCTGCGCGAAGGCTCCGCTTCCGCCGCCAAGGCCGAGGGCGAAGGCCTCAAGGTCATGGGCATCGCCGAAGCCGCCGCTTGGGCCGACCTGATCATGTTCACCATGCCCGATGAACTTCAGGCTGAAACTTACAAGAAATACGTGCATGACAACATCCGCGAGGGTGCCGCCATTGCCTTCGCCCACGGTCTGAACGTCCACTTCGGCCTGATCGAGCCGAAAGAAGGCGTCGACGTGATCATGATGGCCCCCAAAGGCCCCGGCCACACCGTGCGCGGCGAATACACCAAAGGCGGCGGCGTGCCCTGCCTCGTGGCCGTCGACAAAGACGCCTCCGGCAAGGCGCTGGAAATCGGCCTCTCCTACTGCTCCGCCATCGGCGGTGGCCGCTCTGGCATCATCGAGACCAACTTCCGCGAGGAATGTGAAACCGACCTCTTCGGCGAGCAGGCCGTGCTCTGCGGCGGTCTGGTTGAACTGATCCGCATGGGCTTCGAGACGCTGGTCGAAGCCGGCTACGCCCCTGAGATGGCCTATTTCGAATGTCTGCACGAAGTGAAGCTGATCGTCGACCTGATCTATGAAGGCGGCATCGCCAACATGAACTACTCGATCTCGAACACCGCGGAATACGGCGAATATGTCTCCGGCCCCCGCATTCTGCCCTACGACGAGACCAAGAAGCGCATGAAAGACGTGCTGACCGACATCCAGAACGGCAAATTCGTGCGTGACTTCATGCAAGAAAACGCTGTTGGCCAGCCTTCGTTCAAAGCGACCCGTCGCATCAACGACGAGCACCGCATCGAACAGGTCGGCGAGAAGCTGCGTGAGATGATGCCGTGGATTTCCGCAGGCAAGATGGTGGACAAGGCCAAGAACTGAGCCAAATCTCCCCAAAGATAAGACGACATCGACCCCGGCCTCGCGCCGGGGTCTTTGCCTTTACGCCGGAGCCCCGATGAACACCACGCCTCAAATCACGCTGACAAGCTGGCTGCTGATCGCCCTTTTGGGGTTTGTTTGGGGGGGCACCTTTCTTTTTACCGAAGTGGCGCTCACCGGGATCACGCCCTTCTGGCTCGCCGCCTCGCGGATCGGGTTGGCGGCGGTGGTGATGCTGGCGCTCTGGGCCCTGCGGGGGTTCGCGCTTTTCACCGCGCGCCCCTCTGCCTCCGACATCCTCGTGCTGGTGACCATCGGCATCATCAGCTCGGCCCTGCCCTTTTCGCTGCTCGCATGGGGGCAGCAATATGTGACCTCGGGCTTTGCCGGGGTGACCATGGCTTCTGTCGCACTGATCGTCCTACCCATGGCCCATTTCCTGCTGCCGGGGGAGCGCATGACCCCGCGCAAGGTCGGCGGCTTTGTCATCGGTTTCATCGGCGTCGTCGTGTTGATCGGCGGGCAAGCCTTTGAAAGCACCGGCGCTGCGATGGAGACGGCAGGGCGTATGGCCTGCGTCGCCGCGGCCTCTTGTTATGCGGTAAGCTCAATCCTCATGCGGCGGCTGCCTTCGGTTGATCCGATCGGGCTCGGGACGGTGCTGATGCTGATCGGCGCCGCGGTGATGCTGCCCGCAGCCTTCCTCAGCGAGGGCGCGCCATCCCTGCCCGCGCCTAAAATACTCGCCGTTTTGGCCTTTCTCGGCCTAATCCCAACCGCGGGCGCGGCCTTCCTTCGGGTCTATGTGGTGCGCACCGCGGGGCCGGTCTTCATGTCCTTGGTGAATTACCAAGTGCCGGTCTGGTCGGTCCTGCTGGGCGCGCTGGTGCTGTCAGAGCCGCTGCCAATGTCGTTGCTTTACGCGATGGCGCTGATCCTTGCGGGGGTCGGGCTCAGCCAATACGGCGCGCTGAAACGGTTGTTCCGGGGAAGCTGAGGTAGGCTCGCGGCCGACGAACGCGCCCGCGAACCCGTCGGATCAGTAGCGTCCTAAGGCCATCTTGGTCTTTGCAGTAACTTTTCCGGCACCATTGACGGCCTTCACCACGGCCTCATAACTGTTGCCCTTTCCCCCTGAACAGGGTGGCAGATAACCGGCAGAGCGGTAGTCGCCCGTCCCCCTTGCCGCTTTGATGACCCGCACGCCACGCGGCATTTTCGCGGTCAGCCCCGGAACCGCGGGCAATTTGGCGCTACTGCCCTTTACGTTATAGCCGATTGTCCCATGCCCACCGCCGGAGGACAGAGGGCCATAACTACGGTCATTGAACTCGACCACGACCATCGCGGTCCCGGTGGGAAGACCGGTGACCTGAAAGGGCGGTGTCATCCCCTTACCGCCGAACAGGGTGCATTGCTGTCCGGCGGGGACAGTCTTGCCATTCCACGGCGCGAGAACTTGCGCCTTCATATCGGCAAATGCAGGGACGGCGAGAAACAGGGTGGCGCAGAAAGTCAGCGAAAAGCGCATTGTGGAAATCCTATAAAGTTAAACCATCAAACTATGCACGCCGACCAATGCCGATCAACCTTAAATTGTAGCGACCACCCTACCCACCGCCTCGACCACGCTGTCGACGGCACGCTCCATCAGCGCCGCGTCCTCATGTTCGGCCATGACGCGCACCAAGGGTTCCGTGCCCGATTTGCGGATCAACAGCCGCCCACCCTGCGCCAGATCGGCCTCTGCCTGCGCGATGGCGGCTTTGACCTGCGCGTCTTCCAGCGGGGCCTGCCCGGCGGAGAAGCGCACGTTTTTCAGCAGCTGCGGGACCGGGTCGAATTGGTAGAGCAGTTCCGAGGCAGGTTTGCCCGAGCGTACCATCTCGGCCAGAAACTGCATCCCAGCCATCAGCCCGTCGCCCGTGGTCGCATAGTCGGTCATCACGATATGGCCCGACTGCTCCCCCCCGAGGTTGAAGCCCCCATCGCGCATCCGCTCCACCACATAGCGGTCGCCGACGCCGGTCCGCTCCAGCCGCACACCGCGGTCATTCAGAAAACGCTCCAGCCCCAGATTGCTCATCACCGTAGCGACGAGCGCCTTGCCCGCAAGACGCTCCTCTTCGGCCCAACGCGCGGCCATCAGCGCCATGAACTGATCGCCGTCGCCGATGCGGCCATTCTGATCGATCAGGATCACCCGGTCAGCGTCGCCATCAAGGCAGATGCCCACATCGGCGCCATTGGCCACCACGGCCTCCGCCGCCGATTGCGGCTGGGTGGAACCGCAGCCATCGTTGATGTTGAACCCGTTCGGGTCCACGCCCACGGGGATCACATTCGCGCCCAATTCCCACAGCGCCATCGGCGCCACATGGTAGGCCGCGCCATGGGCGCAGTCGATCACCACCTTGAGCCCATCGAGACGCATCTGCCGCGGGAAGGAGGATTTGACCCGTTCGATATAGCGAAATCGGCTGTCGTCGATCCGCTTGGCCCGGCCAATCTGATCCGGCGCCGATGGCTCGACCCCCTCGGCGACCAACGCTTCGATTTCCTGCTCGACCTGATCGGAGAGTTTGAACCCATCCGGGCCGAAGAACTTGATGCCATTGTCGCTGGCCGGGTTGTGGCTGGCAGAGATCATCACCCCCAGATCGGCCCGCATGGAGCGCGTCAAAAGCCCCACCGCCGGTGTCGGCACCGGCCCCAGCAGCAACACGTTCATGCCGGTGCTGGTGAGGCCCGCAGTCAGCGCGTTTTCGAACATATAGCCTGACAGGCGCGTGTCTTTGCCGATGACCACACGGTGCACGCCGCTTTTCTCACGCCGGAAATAGCGCCCGACGGCGGCACCGATACGCAGCGCCATGTCGGCGGTCATGGGGTGAATATTGGCGGTGCCCCGCACGCCGTCTGTACCAAAAAGCTTTGTCATATCTATTTTCCTGCCAGTGCCGAACGATAAAGTAAAATGGATTGAATGGTTTGCGCCACATCGTGAACGCGTAAGACTTGGACCCCGTGGTTCAGTGCCGCCAGGGCCACCGCGATAGAGCCGGGCGCGCGATCTTCCCCCGCCGCGCCGCCGCCGATCGTGCCGATGAAACGTTTGCGCGACGCACCGAGCAAGATCGGCACCCCGAGGCTGTGGAACAGGCTCAGCCGCGCAAGCAGCGCAAGGTTGTGTTCCAGCGTCTTGCCAAAGCCAATGCCCGGATCGGCGATGATATTTTCGCGCGGTATGCCCTGCGCCTCAAGCGCCGCGATCCGCTCGGCCAGATAGTCATAGACGTCGAGCAGCACGTCATCATAGCGCGGGTCGCGCTGCATCGTGGCCGGGCCGCCTTGGGCGTGCATCACACAGACCGGCAGCCCCCGCGCCGCGCAGAAGGGCGCAAGCGCCGGGTCAAAGGTCAGCCCCGCCACGTCATTGACCAGATCCGCCCCCGCCGCCACGGCGGCTTCGGCCACAGCAGCTTTGCGGGTGTCGATGCTGATCGCCCCTTCCCCGGCCGCCCGCAGCCCTTCGATCACCGGTCGAACACGCGCGATTTCTTCCTCCTCCGGCACGGTCTCCGCACCCGGGCGGGTGGATTCCCCGCCGATGTCGAGCATATCAACTCCCGCCGCCCGCATCGCCACCCCCGCGGCGACCGCGACCTGCGGGTCTACATGGCGGCCCCCGTCGGAGAAACTGTCAGGCGTGGCATTGAGGATGCCCATCACGCGGGGGCGGTCGAAACTTAACCCCGCGATGGCCGGGCGCGGCGTGGTGAGGGCATCGCGCGCGGCGGTGGAGAGCGCATCTGCCGGGATCACGCGCGGCGTCTGCCCCCGCGACAAGAGCTCAACATGGGTGAACCAGCCCCAACCGCTCGCGAGGGTTAGCGCGCCTTCGGGCCGTGCGGGGCCGATCTGAACCAAGGGGCGATGGTACTCGGCCATCAAACGATCTCCGCGCTGTCGACGTCAAGCAGACGTAGCGGCAGTTTCGCGCCCTCGGACCGCTCCGCGCCGATCAAGACCAATTCGCAGGCCGATGAACTCTCCGCGAACCATGCGGCTAGGGCGGGTGCCGCGCTTGGCGGGGCGGCGGGGCCGTCCACTGCGTCGAGCACGATTCGCGCAGGCGCCCAGATGCTGATCTGGCCGTTCTTCATCGCCCAGTCTAACTCCGTCCGGCTGCCGACCACCGCGCCCCGCGGATCGCGGGTTGAAAGCAACCAAGCGTTCTGTTCGATCGCCAAGAGGTCGATGTGGCGCTGCGCTTTCTCATCCTCGGCCTGTGGCACGGCAATGTCCGGGGGGCCAACGCAAAGGATCACCGGCTCCGCCGCCGCTTCCAATTGATCCAACCATCTCGGCAAACGCGTCGAGGCAATCGCCGCATTGGAGAGGTATACCACGCGCGGCTGCGGGGCCTTTTGGGCCGCGTCATGCGCTGCCGCCTCCTCCCGCGCGCGGACGATCTCGACCCCAAGCGCACCGGGGCCACGGTCGAGCTTTTCGATCCGCACGAAGACCCGCATCGCCTGCGGCTCAATCAAGATACGGTCGGCCACCCGTTCGGCCAGTGTCTCCAAGAGGTTGAGCCGTTCGGCGGCAAGCTCGGCAGCGATAGCCTCGGTCACGCGGTCGTAGGAAAGGATGCGGTCCACATCATCGTCGACCACCCCCGTCAGGGGGGCCACCTCGACCACCACGTTGAAACAGACCCGCTGGGTGACGTCCCGCTCGGCCTGAAAAGCGCCGATCTCGACCTCGACGATGTGATCGCGGAGCGAGATACGATCACGCGGCTCGGGGCCGGCCATCGTCTCTGCCCGCTCGGAAGGGTGGGCAAAGGCAAGTCGAATTTCGTCGTCGGACATCGGCAGCGCCTATCGGATCAGGGTAATGGCCCCACCGGGGGCGCTTCGATGCACATTTAGCAGGCCCACCGGCGGCAGGCCAGCACCCGAAGGCACATCCCGCCCCTCAGTTCGAGGCGGTCTTCCATGTGTGGCGATAGAAAAGATGCTGCCCGATCCGCGCGGTCTTGGTATAGACCCGCGCCCAGTTGGGGTTCACTGCGGTGGTGTGGTAGTGCGTCGCGCCGTTGGTCAGCTTGGGCGCGCTGCCGTCGATGATCGCACGCGCGACTTTTGAAACACGGGCAAAGGCACGCGGCTCGTTGATGACCTCTTTGTGGCCGTCGCAGGTGTAGGTGAACTGGCACTGATACTTGCGCCCCGTCCCTTGATTGATCACGCCACAGAGCGTGCCGGGGAAACGGGCGGATTTCACCCGGTTCATGATCACTTCGGCCACGGCGAACTGGCCTTTGACCGTCTCACCGCGCGCCTCAAAATAGAGCGCTTCGGCAAGGCACTGCAACTCGGCGTTGCCTTCGGCCTTGGGCTGGCTGTCGATCCAAGCCGTGGAGAATTTCACATCTGTCTCGCTGGCCGACACGGGCTGTGCGACCATCTCCTGAAGCCGCGCCGCACCGGCGGACTTCAGACCTTGAATTTCAATCTGCGCAAGATCGCTCGCACTTTCAGAGCTGGCCTGAACCGCCAGCGGGCTGCTGCACAGCGCCATGGAAAGAGCAAAAGAGATCGACCGGATAAAACGCATTATGCGCCTCGCATCATTGTTAGGGCTGCGGGGCGGATAGCCAAAAGGTTCCCGGCGGTAAACCCAACCAGACGTTATGTGCAGAAACTCGCCGAATTATGGTATAAATTGGGCTGGAGCCCGCCGCCCCTACCCGATCTTGTGGGCAATGGCGAGTTGGGCGGCGGCCAGACGTGCAACTGGTACGCGAAATGGCGAACAGGAAACATAATCGAACCCCGATTCGCGGCAAAACGCGATGGATTCGGGGTTACCGCCATGCTCCCCACAGATGGAAAGGGTGATTCCAGGCTGCGCCTTGCGTCCTCTTTCTGCCCCGAGTTGCAGCAATTCGCCGACCCCATCGGTGTCGAGCACATGGAAGGGATCCTCTGGATAGACCCCCTGCTGGACGTAGTTCGACATGAAGCGGCCCGCGTCGTCGCGCGAGAGACCGTAGGTCATCTGCGTCAGGTCGTTGGTCCCGAAGCTGAGGAAGGCGCAATGCGGCGCGATATCATCGGCGCGCAGACAGGCGCGCGGGGTCTCCACCATGACGCCAAGGCGGTAGGTAAAGCTCGCGTCACGCTCGCTGCGCACAGCGGCGGCCACGGCATCAACGCTGGCTTTCACCAGTTCCACCTCGCGCCGGGCGCTGACCAGCGGGATCATGATCTCGGGCACCACCGGCTCGCCATCGCGGCTGGCCTCAATAGTGGCCTCGAAAATGGCGCGTGCCTGCATCTCATAGATCTCGGGCACCGTGACCCCCAAACGCACGCCGCGCAGGCCCAGCATCGGGTTATATTCCGTCATCGCCGCCACGCGGCGCGTCACGTCGGACATTTGCAGGCCAAGCGCCTCGGCCAATTCGCGCTGCCCGGCTTTGTCGGAGGGCAGGAATTCGTGCAACGGCGGGTCGAACAGGCGGATGCAGACCGGCTGCCCCTGCATGATGCGGAACAGCTGGGTGAAATCCTCGCGCTGCATGGGCAACAGACGTTCCAGCACGGCGCGACGGTCCTCGCCGCTTTCGGCAAAGATCATCTCGCGCATCACGGTGAGGCGGCCCGGCTCGAAGAACATATGCTCGGTCCGGCACAGGCCGATGCCATGGGCGTTGAAGTTGCGCGCGGTTTGCGCGTCGGTCGGCGTATCAGCATTGGCGCGAATGCCGATATCGGCCACATCCTCGGCCCAGCCCATCAGGCGGTTGAAGGTATCGTCAAGCGCGGCCTCCTGCATCTTGGCAGCCCCGGCCAATACCTGCCCGGTGGAGCCATCGACGGTGACCTGATCCCCTTCGACAAAGACCCGCCCGTCGGGGGCGATGATCTGCCGTTGGGTCACCACAAAGCGCATGTTCGAGGCACCAACCACGCAAGGCAGCCCCATGCCGCGCCCGATCACCGCCGCATGGCTGGTGATGCCGCCGCGTTCAGTCAGCACGGCGGCGGCGGCATGCATGCCGCGAATATCCTCGGGCGACGTCTCACGCCGGACGAGGATGCAAGGCTCCCCCCGCGCGGCGCTGGCCTGCGCGTCGCTGGCGGAAAAGACGATCCGCCCGGTGGCTGCGCCGGGGCTGGCGGCGATGCCGCGGCCGATCACGTCCCGCTTGGCGCTTGGGTCGACTTGGCGGTGCAGCAGTTCCGACAGCGTGCGCGGCTGCACCCGCATGAGCGCCTCTTCGCGGCTGATGATCCCCTCATCGGCCAGCGCCACGGCGATCCGCACCGCAGCCCGGGAGGACCGCGCGACCTTCACGCCGTCCAAGATATGCAGCTTGCCCTGATCGATCACGAATTCGACCTGCATCTCGGCCCGCAGCCTCTTGCGCATCAGCGCCGCGTGATCCTTCAACTCGGCAAAGGCTTCGGGCACCAATTCTTCAAGCGATGGCCCGCGCGGATCACGGGTGAGATACATCGCCGCCGCATCGCCTTCGAGCGCATCGCGGCCTTGGCTTTGGCTCAGATAGCGCCCGGTGATCTGCGGCAGGCCGGTGTCGCTGTCGACCAGTTGCAACACGCCCGAGCCGCATTGCCCCTGCCCCACGCCAAAGGCCATCTCTTGCACCACCAGCCCCAGCCCCGCATCCGCAGGCGCGCCCTTGGCCTGCCGCAGCAGCCGCGCCGAGGTGCCGTTCCACGCCCGCGCCATGGAGCGCAGCACGGCGGCCAGTTGCGTTGCCGGGTCTTGGGGGAAACGCTCTTCGGTCTCGGCCTCATAGGCGCGCAGGGATTCCATCAGCGCCGCGCGGCCATCTCCATTCACATCGTCGAACATATCCGGGTCGAGACGGGCCACATTGACCGCGTAGGACTGCACGAAACGCGAATAAAGCGCCGCCGCTGGCCCTTCGCCAATGCTGCCCGCGTAGCTTTCGAAGAGCGCGTCGTTAATCCCAATGTTCAACACCGCCCCCGGCCCGCCCCAATCGGGGTCTTGGCTGGAGGGCCGCACGCAAAGCAGCGCACCTTTCGGGAACTGATCGACCACCGCCTGCACGTCGGGCATCTGGCCCCGCGCGATCTGCTGCACCGCGTCAAAGGACAGCGCGATGGTGCGCGGCACCGGCAGGTCGAGCCGCACGAGACGTTGCAGGCATTTGGCCCGCCCGCCGTGGGTGGTATTGGCAATCGGCGCGGTGGGGGTCACCAGCGTGGTATGGGGATCGTTCTGCACTGCGGCACCTTAATCGTTCCGGTGCAGCATAGGGGTTGAGGCTGAAGGGGCAAGGGATCTCGCCCCCTCTGGGGTCAGCCGTCCAGTTTGGTCAAATCCGCCACGGCGCTACAGATCGTGCGGATGCGGCTCAGCAGATTAAGCCGGTTGCGCCGCACCGTGGGGTTCTCGGCGTTGACCTGTACCGCCTCAAAGAAGGCATCGATCGGCCCGCGCAATTCCGCCATGGCCGCCATCGCGGTCGAGAAATCCTGCGCCGCCATTGCAGGGGTGATCTTGGCCTCTGCCTTGTCGAGTGCGGCGAAGAGGTCTTTCTCGGCCTCCGTCTCGGCAAACTTCGGGTCGGCGCCAAAGGAGTATTCCACGCCGTCGGCCTCTTCGGCTTGGCTGAGGATGTTGTTGGCGCGTTTGAAGCCTTGGATCAGGTTTTCGCCATCGTCGGTTTTGAGCGTTTCCGACAGGGCACGGGCGCGTTTGACCAGCAGCGTGAGGTCATCGCTGCCCTGCATGGCGATGCAGGCGTCTATGACGTCATGGCGGATGCCTTGGTCGCGCAGGTAGACTTTGAGGCGGTCGTGGATGAAGCCCAGAATGTCGGCAGTGTCAGCCCGGCCTGCGTCACGCTCTCCGACGATCTCGGCGCTTTGGCCCAGCACGTCGTTCAGCGACAGCGACACATCATTCTCCACCAGAATCCGGATCACGCCCAAGGCCGCACGACGCAGCGCAAAGGGGTCCTTGCTGCCGGTGGGCTTTTCGTCGATGGCCCAGAAGCCGGTGAGCTTGTCGATCTTCTCGGCCAAAGCCACGGCAATTGACACAGGCGCCGTCGGCACATCATCGGATGGCCCGAGCGGCGCGTAATGGTCTTTGGCGGCGTCTGCGACGGCATCCGACATCCCCGCCTTGCGCGCGTAGTAGCTGCCCATCAGGCCCTGCAACTCGGGGAATTCGTAGACCATCTCGGAGCTGAGGTCGGCCTTGGCGACGCGAGCAGCCTTCTCGGCCTCGTCAGCGTCCGCGCCAACCAGCGGCGCCAATTCGCGCGAGAGCGTCGCCATGCGGTCGATCAACTCGGCCTGCGTACCCAGTTTGTTATGGAAGGTCACGTTTTCCAGCGCCTTCACCCAAGTCTCCATGCCCGCGCCGGTGGTGACTGTGCGCAGGTCATTGTCCCAGAAGAACTTGGCGTCCGACAGCCGCGCGCCCAGCACCTTTTCATTGCCCGCGAGGATCGTGGCGCCCTCGTCAGCGGTGGTGCGGTTGGCGACGGTGATGAATCGCTCGATCTGCCCCGACTTCGGATTGCGGACCGAGAAGAACTTCTGATGCTCCTTCATCGAGGTCTGCAGCACTTCCGGCGGCAGGCCGAGGAAATCCTGGCCGATGCGGCCCATCAGGACGACGGGATATTCCACGAGTCCCGCGACCTCGGCCAGAAGCCCTGCATCCTCAACCACTTCCAGCCCGGCGGCAAAGGCCATGTTGGTGGCGTCATGCCAGATCGTATCGGCGCGCGCGGCGGGGTCGAGCACGACAAAGGCTCGGCTGAGCTTGTCCTGATAATCCTCGAAGCCCGCGACTTCGATCTCGTCGGGGGCGAGGAAACGGTGCCCGCGCGTGGTGTTCCCGGCGGTGATCCCGTCGATGGT
>NZ_JBIFFO010000057.1:0-1637 GCF_043557115.1 Sulfitobacter sp. 1A13679 | reverse complement strand
CGCAGAGGCGCCCTGCAGCTGTTCGGCCACGTCCACGACCAATGGGCAGGCTCGCGAAACAGCATAAATGTCGGCGTCGACCAGTGGGATTTTCGACCGATCCAGATTGGAGAGAAGTGGCCGGGGAAAACTGAACAGTCGGGATAAGTGGATTTTCCGCGCAAGAGCAGCATGATGCTGCGAGCGAGGAGAAGACCCATGGCAAGACGACCGCGCCGGAATCATAGTCCGGCGTTCAAGGCGAAGGTGGCGCTGGCTGCGATCAAGGGTGAGAAGACCCTGGTCGAGCTGGCGCAGGATTTCGACCTGCATCCGAACCAGATCAAGCAATGGCGAGACCAGCTCCTGGAAGGTGCGACCGGCGTATTCGGCGAAGCCCCGAAGGGCGATGCCGAGCCCAGGATCGACGTGAAGACCCTGCATGCGAAGATCGGAGAGCTGACGCTGGAGAACGATTTTTTGTCCGGCGCGCTCGGCAAGGCGGGTCTGCTGCCGAGCGCAAAAAGATGATTGATCGAAATGCAAAGCTCAGCTTGTCGCGCCAAGCCATGGTCCTCGGGATCAGCCGGGGCAGCATCTACTATCAGCCCCAGCCGGTTGGCGAGGCTGATCTTAAGCTGATGCACCGGATCGACCAATTGCACATGGAGTTTCCGTTTGCAGGCAGCAGGATGCTGAAGGGGCTGCTGGTCCAGGAGGGACACACCGTGGGGCGCCTGCACGTCGCCACCCTGATGAAGCGCATGGGCATCGAGGCGTTGTATCGCAAGCCCAATACCTCGAAACCGACTCCGGGGCACAAGGTCTACCCCTACCTGCTCAGGAATCTAACCATCACTCGTCCCAATCATGTTTGGGCGATGGACATTACCTACATTCCCATGGCCCGCGGCTTCATCTATCTCGCGGCGGTGGTCGATTGGGCCACGCGCCGAGTTCTGTCATGGCGGGTGTCGATCACGCTGGACGCAGGCTTCTGCATCGAGGCGTTGGAGGAGGCTCTGGCGAAGTATGGCCAGCCCGAGATCTTCAACTCGGATCAGGGCAGCCAGTTCACGTCCACCGACTTCATCAAGGTCTTGGCAGCCCGGCAGATCAAGATCAGCATGGATGGCAAAGGAGCGTGGCGCGACAACGTCTTCGTTGAAAGGCTGTGGCGGAGCATCAAGTACGAGGAGGTTTACCTTCGGGCCTACTCCAGTGTGTCCGAGGCGCGAACCGGCATCGGCCGCTACATCGGCTTCTACAACGGGCGCCGCCCCCATTCATCCCTTGACGGCAGGACGCCCGATCAAGCCTACTTCAACCCGATGCTGCCCGATATGGCAGCGGCGTAACCGAGACGGAAAACCACTTAGAAAACGTCCGGAACCTGTTCAGACAAACCGAGCCACTTCTCCGCTCAGGACCTCCGGAGCCTTCTGCAGCACGACCGCCGAGGGATCGATCCGGGGGTCCCAGAGTGCGCAGGCCTTTGGAGCCGGGAGGTTGGGATCGGTCGCGAAATCGTAACCCCCATTTGTCGAGGAGCGCTTCTTTCAGAGGCGCGTCGTCCGGGGCGGCCTTCGAGAGGGTCGCATAGTCCTTTGCGTAGCGCTTGTTGCGGCGCAGCCATTCCCAGGCAAGATCGGACGCGC
>NZ_JBIFFO010000015.1:0-107271 GCF_043557115.1 Sulfitobacter sp. 1A13679 | reverse complement strand
GGCGGCCAGCGCTTCTGGCTCTACCGCGAGGGCGTGATCCACGATGGCCGCGGGGCCGAGCCGCGCTGGTTCCTGCACGGGATGTTCGCCTGATGCCGCAGCAGGAGGGACATAAGCGCCGCACCTTGGGCGAGGACGGTTTCGCCGCCCCCGCCCGCGCAGAATATGTGGAGTTCGGGCTGGCCAGTTGCTTTTCCTTCCTGCGCGCCGCCTCGGACGCCGTCGATCTGGTCGAGACGGCGCATCACCACGGCTACGACAGTCTCGGCATCGCGGATCACAACACGCTGGCGGGCGTGGTGCGGCTGCATGTAGAGGCCGAAAAGGCGCATATCCGCCCCCTGATCGGCGCGCGTCTGGTGCTGCTCTGCGGGACCGAGATCCTCGCCTACCCGCAGGACCGCGCCGCCTATGCGCGGCTCTCGACGCTTCTGTCGGCGGGCAAGATGCAATCGGTCGACGGCGAATGGCAGCAAAAGGGCGAGACCCATCTGACGCTGGAAATGCTAGCGCAACACGCCGAAGGGCTGCATCTGATCGTCATGCCGCCCGAAAACCTCGACGTCTTTGCCGCCGGCCTGCCGCGGCTGGTCAAGGCCCTGCCTGACATGCGCCATGTGGGCGCGAGCTTCCTCTACCGCGGCGATGATCGGGCGCGGATCAACCGGCTGGATGCACTGGCCCGCGCCCATGGGCTGAAGCTTCTCGCCACCAACGACGTGCTCTACCATGCCCGCCACCGGCGGCCCTTGCAGGACGTGATGGTGGCGATCCGCGAGGGCGTGATCGTGCCCAAGGCGGGCTACCTGCTGGCCGCCAATGCCGAGCGGCATCTGAAATCGCCCGAGGCGATGATGCGCCTCTTCGCCGACTGGCCCCATGCCATCGCCGAGACGCGCCGCCTTGCCGACCGGATCGAATTTCGCCTCACCGATCTGGCCTATGAATACCCGCATGAGATCGTCCCCGAGGGCCGCAGCCCGATGGAGGAACTGGCCCGCCTGACATGGGAAGGCGCCGCCCGGCGCTACCCCGAAGGCGTGCCCGAAGCGGTGAAAAAGACCATCGAGAAGGAATTCGCCCTGATCTCCTCCAAGAGGATCGCGCGTTATTTCCTGACCATCTACGACATCGTCCGCTTCGCCCGCGAGGAGGCCGAGCCGCCGATCCTCTGCCAAGGGCGCGGCTCGGCGGCCAATTCCGCCGTCTGTTTCTGCCTCGGCATCACCTCCGTCGATCCGGCGGTGCATGACCTGCTCTTCGAGCGGTTCCTCAGCGAGGAACGCGACGAGCCGCCCGATATCGACGTCGATTTCGAGCATGAGCGGCGCGAGGAAGTCATCCAGTACATGTACGGCAAATACGGCCGCCACCGCGCCGGGCTCTGCGCCACGGTGATCCACTACCGCCCGCGCTCGGCCATCCGCGAGGTCGGCAAGGCGATGGGGCTTTCCGAAGACGTGACCTCGAAACTCGCCGGCACCGTCTGGGGCAGTTTCGAGGGTGAGATGGATGATGCCCGCGCCCGCGAGGCGGGGCTGGACCTGTCGGACCCCTACCTGCGCATGGTGCTGAAACTCGCCTCCCAGATGATCGGCATGCCGCGGCACCTGAGCCAGCACGTCGGCGGCTTCATTCTGACCGAACGCCCCCTGACCGAGATCGTGCCCATCGGCAACGGCGCCATGCCCGAGCGCAGTTTCATCGAATGGGACAAGGACGACATCGACGCTTTGCAGATCTTCAAGGTCGATATCCTCGCGCTCGGCATGCTGACCTGCATCGCCAAGTGCTTCGACCTGATCGAGGCGCATTACGACCGCCCGCTGGAACTGGCCACGGTGCCGGTGGAGGATCACGAGGACGACGCCACGGGGCGACCGACCTACGACATGCTCTGCCGCGGCGACAGCCTTGGTGTCTTTCAGGTGGAAAGCCGCGCGCAGATGGCCATGCTGCCAAAACTGCGCCCCCGCGTCTTCTATGATCTGGTGATCGAAGTCGCCATCGTCCGCCCCGGCCCCATTCAGGGCGACATGGTCCACCCCTACCTGCGCCGCCGTCAGGGGTTGGAGAGCGTCGTCTACCCCGCCCCCGGCCCGGCCTATCCGCAGGACGAGTTGTTCAGCATCCTCAGCCGGACGCTGGGCGTGCCGATCTTTCAGGAACAGGCGATGAAAATCTCCATCGACGCGGCGCGGTTCTCCCCCGCCGAGGCCAACGAGCTGCGCAAGGCCATGGCCACCTTCCGCTCGCGCGGGACGATCGAGAAGCTGCAGGACAAGATGGTGGGCCGCATGACCAAACGCGGCTACGATCCGGTCTTCGCGCAGCGCTGTTTCGACCAGATCAAGGGCTTCGGCGAATACGGCTTTCCCGAGAGCCATGCCGCAAGCTTCGCCAAGCTGGTCTATGTCTCAAGTTGGATGAAATGCCACTACCCGGCGGCCTTTGCCTGCGCGCTCTTGAACTCGCAGCCGATGGGCTTCTACGCGCCGGCGCAGATCGTGCGCGACGCCCGCGAGCATCAGGTCGAGGTGCGCGATGTCGACGTGAACCTCTCGGACTGGAACTGCACGCTGGAGCCTTGTGGGGACGGTTTCGCCCTGCGGCTGGGGCTGCGCATGGTAGACGGGCTGCAGGAAAAGGCCGGCGCGCGGATCATGGACCGGCGCGACGCGCCTTACGCGGATGTCGAAGATCTCAAGACCCGCGCAGGCCTCGATGCCAAGGCGATCCGCCAGCTTGCCGCCGCCGACACGATGCGCAGCATGGGGATCGACCGGCGCCAAGCGCTCTGGCAGGCCCAAGGGCTGCGCGACGCGCCCGCCTTGCCGATCTTCGACCATGTCGAAGCCTCGGCCCGCGGCCCGGAGCCGGAGGTGCATCTGCCGGTGATGCCGAAGGCCGAGCAGGTGGTCGCCGATTACCAGACGCTGCGCCTGTCGCTGAAGGCGCATCCGATGTCCTTCTACCGCGGGAGCCTCGCCGCGCAGGGGTTCTCCTCGGCCCGGGACCTTTCGCGCATGGGCCACGGGCGGCGGGTAAAGCTGGCGGGGCTGGTGCTGGTGCGCCAGAAACCCGGCAGCGCCAAGGGGGTCTGTTTCATCACGCTGGAGGATGAGTTTGGCGTCGCCAACCTCGTGATCTGGCCAAACATGTTCAAGCTCTACCGCCCCACGATCATGTCGTCGCGGCTTCTGGTCGTGGAGGGGCGCGTGCAGACCGACGGGCGGGTGATACACGTGGTGGCCGAGCGGCTTGAGAACCGCTCTGACCGGCTGGCGGCGCTGTCGGAGGCACCGATGCCCGGCATCACGACGCGCGGCGATCACCCGACCCATCCGCTGCCCGGTCAGGTGGCCATGCACGGCCACCCGCGCGATGCCAAGGTGATCCCCAAATCGCGGGATTTTCATTAACAAATCCTCATGCAATGCATGAGATACGCGCCGCAACTAAATGATATAAAACGCAAACCAATAAATAAACGATCCCCTGTTGACCCTATGAACGCCCCTCGCTAGCCTGCCGGAAATCCGTTGGGGTGCCGCAAGGCTGAGAGGTGAAAACCGACCCATCGAACCTGATCCGGGTCGTACCGGCGTAGGGAACGGAAGCAAGCATCAGCCCCATCTGGGCGCTCGTTTACCCCGTATCTCCATGCCCTCGACCCATCTAACGAATGGGGGGCCGAATGGCGTTTCAAGCACTGACGATTGCGGGCTCCGACAGCGGCGGCGGAGCGGGGATTCAGGCCGATCTCAAGACCTTTAGCGCGCTTGGCGTCTATGGGGCCAGCGTGCTCACCGCCGTAACCGCCCAGAACACCCGCGCCGTCACCGCGGTCGCCATGATCGCTCCTGCGATGATCCGCGCGCAGATGGCGGCGGTCTTTGACGATCTGGCCATCGGCGCGGTTAAGATCGGCATGTTGGGCGACCCGGCCACGATCTCCGCCGTGGCCGAGGGGTTGGCAGACTGCCCCGCGCCCGTTGTGCTCGACCCGGTGATGGTGGCGAAATCCGGCGATGCGCTGCTCTCTGCCGAAGCGGTGGAAACCCTGCGCGACCGGATGCTGCCCCGCGCCCATGTGCTGACACCGAACCTGCCCGAGGCCGCACGGCTGCTGGACACAGAAGAAGCCACCGACGAGGCCACCATGCTCGTGCAGGGCCGCGCGCTGCTGTCGCTCGGCCCCCGCGCGGTGCTGATGAAGGGCGGCCATGGCAAGGGCGAGACCTGCGTCGATCTGCTGATTTCCGAGGCCGACACCCTCCGCCTTTCCGCGCCCCGCCAGCAGACGGCGAACACCCACGGCACCGGCTGCACGCTCTCTGCCGCCATTGCCGCCGGTCTGGCGCGGGGCCAGCCGCTGCCGCAGGCGGTGGAGGCCGCCCATAGCTATCTGCAACGCGCCATTGCCGCGGCGGACGCCCTCAACATCGGCCATGGCCACGGGCCGGTCCATCATTTTCACGGCGTTTGGCCCCATGAGTGATGTCACCATCATCGGCGCGGGCGTGGCAGGGCTTTGGGCCGCGCGGGCCTGTCTGGCGCAGGGGCTGCGGGCCCGGCTCGTCGACCGCAAAGGCCCACCCGGGCCGCATGGCTGTTCGTGGTGGGCGGGCGGCATGCTCGCCCCCTTTTGCGAAGGCGCGCTGAGCGAGCCTGCTGTGGTGACCCATGGGCGGCGTGCCGCGGCGCTATGGGGGGAGATCACGGAAGTCACCCATCGGGGCACGCTGGTCCTCGCCCCCGAGCGGGACCGCGCGGAATTGCAGCGTTTCGCCGCCCGCACCGAAGGCCACAGCGACTGCGACGCCGAAGCCATCGCGGCCTGTGAGCCGGACCTCGCCGGGCGCCATCGCCGCGGGTTGTTCTTTGCCGAGGAAGCGCATCTGAACCCGCGCCAAGCGCTGCAAGACCTGACCCATGCGCTGGCCGCCGAGGGCGTGACGGTTGAGACCACGGCCCTCACCCCTTCGGAGGTCACAGGCCCGGTGATCGACTGCCGCGGCATGGTGGCCCGCGACGCTCTGCCCGGTTTGCGTGCCGTGCGCGGCGAGATGATCCTGCTGCGCGCCCCTGATGTCACCCTCACCCGCCCGATCCGCCTGCTGCACCCGCGCCACCCGCTTTACGTCGTGCCGCGCGGGCAAGGCATCTACATGCTGGGCGCGACCCAGATCGAAAGCGCCAGCCGCAGCGGCATGACCGCCCGCTCGGCGCTGGAACTGCTCTCAGCCGCCTATGCGCTCGACCCGCGCTTTGCCGAGGGCGAGATCATCGAGATGGGCGCCGACCTGCGCCCGGCTTTCGCCGACAACCTGCCCGGCATCGTACAGCGCGGGGCGGTGCTGCATCTGAACGGATTGTTCCGGCACGGCTTTCTCATGGCGCCCGCCTTGGCCGAACAGGCCGCGGGCTTTCTGGCAACAGCGACAACGGGGGATTTATTCCGTGAAGATTGAAGTGAACGGCGAGACGCGTGAGGTCGCGGCCTCCCAGCTTGACGCGGCATTGGCAGAGCTGGGCTGGGGCGAGGCAAAAGTCGCCACCGCCCTCAACGGCAGTTTCGTTCCCGCAGGCGCGCGGGGCGAGACCATGCTGAGCGACGGCGACCGGCTCGAAGTGCTCAGCGCCATGCAGGGGGGCTGAGTGATGCGCGATTTCTACGGCACCACCCTGCCCCTGCCGCTGATGCTGGGCACCGCGCGCTACCCCTCGCCCGCGGTGATGGAGGCCGCCTTTCGCCAAAGCGCCGCGCCGGTCGCCACGGTTTCGCTGCGCCGCGAACAAGGCGCGGGACAGGCGTTTTGGGACATGGTGCGCGGCTTGGGCGTGCATCTGCTGCCCAACACCGCCGGCTGCCATTCGGCGCGCGAGGCGATCACCACGGCGCAGATGGCGCGGGAGTATTTCGGCACCAATTGGATCAAGCTCGAGGTCATCGGCCATGCCGACACGCTGCAACCTGACCCCTTCGGGCTGGTCGAGGCTGCCGAGGCGCTCTGCGCCGATGGGTTCGAGGTCTTCCCCTATACCACCGAGGATCAGGTGCTGGCCGCGCGGCTGGTCGATGCGGGCTGCCGGGTGCTGATGCCATGGGGCGCGCCGATTGGCTCGGGGCTGGGGCTGAACAACCTGCACGGGCTGCGCAGCCTGCGGGCGGCCTTTCCCGATGTGGCGATGGTGATCGATGCAGGTCTCGGCCTGCCCAGCCATGCGGCACAGGCGTTGGAGATGGGGTTCGACGCGGTACTGCTGAACACCGCCGTGGCCGAGGCCGCAGACCCCGCCGCCATGGCCGAAGCCTTTGCACTGGCCTGCCGCGCGGGCGCGCTTGCCGCCGCCTCCGGCCCCATGGGCCAGCGCGACATGGCCGTGCCCTCCACCCCCGTGATCGGAAAGGCTTGGCTATGAGCTTGCCGCGTTTCTACCCCGTCTTCGATAGTGCCGCATGGGTCGCGCGGGCCGTGCCCCTGGGCGTGAAGCTGGTGCAACTGCGCGTCAAGGACGCGCCCGAAGAGGTGCTGCGGGCCGAGATCATCACCGCGCTCAACCTCTGCCGCCAGCACGGCGCACTGCTGGTGGTGAATGACCACTGGCAACTGGCGATTGAACTGGGGGCCGATTGGCTGCATCTGGGGCAAGAGGATTTGGACAGTGCCGACATCCCCGCGATCCGCGCCGCCGGGCTGAAACTGGGCCTGTCGACCCATGACCATGCCGAGCTTGACCGCGCGCTGGCCCTCGCCCCCGATTACATCGCCCTCGGCCCCGTCTATCCGACCATTCTGAAAAAGCTGAAATGGACCGAACAGGGCCTCGACCGTTTGACGGAATGGAAGGCGCGGATCGGGGATATCCCGCTTTGCGCCATTGGCGGCATGTCTGTCGCCCGCGCGCCGGGGGCCTTTGCCGCCGGGGCCGATACGGTGGCGGCGGTCACGGATATCACGCTGAACGCAGACCCCGAAGCGCGGATGCGCGAATGGCTCGAGGTGACGGCATGAGCCGCTATGTCCGCCAGACGGTTCTGCCGCAGGTCGGTGCCGAGGGGCAAGCGCGGCTCAAGGCGGCGCATGTGCTGGTCGTCGGGGCCGGAGCGCTGGCGATGCCTGTGCTGCAATATCTTGTCGGGGCCGGTGTCGGGCGGATCACATTGGTGGACGGCGATCAGGTGGCCTTGAGCAATCTGCACCGCCAACCGCTCTACCGGATGGACGGTATCGGCAGGCCCAAGGTTCGTGCCGCCGCCGAGGCGATGGCGGCGCTGAACCCCGAGGTGACGCTTATCCCGCGTGCCGAATGGCTCACCCCCGCCAATGCGCCCGCCCTGCTGGCGGACTGCGATATTGCGCTCGACTGCGCCGACACTTTCGCCGCCAGCCTGACCCTGTCGGACGAAGCCCGCGCGCAGGGCAAACCGCTAATTTCAGCCTCGGCCCTTGGGCTGTCGGGCTATGCCGGCGGTTTCTGCGGGGGTGCCCCCTCGCTCCGCGCTGTTTTCCCTGACCTGCCCCAGACGGCAGCGACATGTGACACGGCGGGGGTCTTGGGGCCCGTGGTCGGGATGATCGGCGCGGCACAGGCGCAGATGGCGCTCTCGGTCCTGCTGGGTCTCACGCCCTCCCCGCTGGGGCAACTCTTGATCTGGGACGCCGCGCAATGGCGCATGTCGGGCTTTCGTTTCGACAGCGCGCCCGAGACTGCGCGCGCCGCGGGTTTCATCGCCGAAAGCCAGATCACCCCGCGCGATATGGTCATCGACCTGCGCGCCGAAGCGCCCACGCCTTTCTCACCCCAAGCGCGCCATGTCCCGCCCGAGGCGCTGCCGGACTTGCCGTTGCCAGCCGATGCACCCCGCATCGTGCTTGCCTGCCGCACCGGCCTACGCGCGCATCACGCGGCCAACACCCTCCGCCCCCGCTGGCCGGGCGAGATCGCCCTGCTCGCCCTCCCGGGCGCCTGACCCTTTTCCCGCATAAACGATATATTGGAGACCCTTCGTGAAAAACATCCTCGCCCCCCTTGCCCTGACGCTGATCGCGGCCCCGGCCTTGGCCCAAGACAAGATGACCGTCATGCTCGACTGGTTCGTGAACCCCGATCACGGGCCGATCATTCTAGCGCAGGAAAAGGGCTATTTCACCGATGCGGGGCTGGAGGTCGAACTCGTCTCCCCCGCCGACCCGAATGAGCCGCCGCGCATGGTGGCGGCGGGCCGGGTCGATCTTGCGGTCTCCTATCAACCGGAACTGCATCTCGCCCAGCGCGAGGGGTTGGACCTGCGCCGTGTGGGCACGCTGGTCGAAACCCCGCTCACCTGCCTCGTGGTCCGCGCCGACGGGCCGGTGCAGGAGATGGCGGACCTGAAGGGCCGAAAGGTGGGTTTCGCCGTGGCCGGCGTGCAAGAGATGCTGCTGGATGCGATGCTGAGCCACAATGGCGTGGCGCCTGCCGAGGTCGAGCAAATCAACATCGGCTGGTCAATCTCGCCCGCGCTAATGTCGGGACAAGTCGACGGGGTGATCGGCGCCTTCCGCAATTTCGAACTGAACCAAATGGAAATCGAAGGCCATGAAGGCCGCTGTTTCTATCCCGAAGCCGAAGGCGTCCCCGCCTATGACGAGTTGATCTATGTCGCCCATGCCGAAGAGATGGACCGCGGCATGATTGCCCGCTTTCTGCGCGCGACCGAACGCGCGGCCGCCGATATCGTCAACGATCCGGCGGCCAGCGGAGAGGTTTTCTTTGCCTCCGATGCCGAGTTGCGCAACGAGTTGAACACCCGCGCATGGGAAGACACATGGCCGCGCTTCGCCACCCGCCCCGCCGCGGTGGACCACGGGCGCTATGACCGGTTCGAGACCTTCATGCAGGAAAGCGGCGTGGTGGAAACCGTGATCCCCGCCGCCGATCTGGTGGTCGACGTCACAGCGCAGGCGAAACCATGACGGCGCCCGATTATGGCAAGGCCTTCGCAGCTTGGCGCGATGGTGCCGGAGAGTCATGGCGGGCCTATACCCGCCATGACTTTGTCGAACAGCTGGGCGACGGCAATCTGCCACAGGCCAGCTATCTGCATTACCTGCGGCAGGACTATGTTTTCCTGATTCACTTCGCCCGCGCTTGGGCCCTTGCCGCGGCCAAGGCGGAAACGCTGGATGAAATGGCCGCCGCGAGTGCAACGGTCCATGCGCTCGTGCATGTGGAGATGCCCCTCCATGTGGAAACCTGCGCAGGCCATGGCATCGACCGCGCCTCGCTTGAGGCCACGGCAGAGGCTCCCGGCAACCTCGCCTATACGCGCTATGTTCTGGAAGCGGGCTATTCCGGGGACTTCCTTGACCTGATGGCCGCCCTCGCCCCCTGCGTACTGGGCTATGGTGAGATTGGGTTGGCCCTGCGGGGCAATGACGGCCCCTATGCCGATTGGTGCGCGGTCTATGGCGGCGAGGAGTATCAAGCACTGTGCCGCGATGTCGGAGCGCTGATCGACGGCGCGCTAGAGCGGCGTCTGGGTGCGGATTGGCAAACCCTGCCCCGAGCCAAGACCTTGCAAGAGCGTTTCAACACGGCCACGGCGCTAGAGGTCGGCTTTTGGGACATGGCCCTGTCGCCCGCGGCAGCATGACCGCCCCTGCGGTGCATCTATCGGGCGCGCTTCACGGCGCTGCGGGCCCTTTGATCGACCATTTTGATCTTACCCTCAAGGCCGGGCAATGGAACGTCTTGCTCGGCCCCTCGGGTGTGGGGAAAACGTCGCTGCTGCGTCTGCTTGCGGGTCTGCCCACTGTGGCCCGGCTGGAGGGCCGTATTGCCGCCGATGACGACCGTCCCCTCGCCGCCCGCGTCGCGATGATGGCGCAGGACGATCAACTTCTGCCTTGGGCCAGCGCGGTTGAGAATGTCACCATCCCCGCCCGGCTGCGCGGAGAACGGGCGGACCCTGCCCGCGCCGCAGCGCTTTTGGCCGAGGTCGGGCTTCGCGCGGAGCTGCGCCGCAAACCTGCCCAGCTTTCCGCCGGTCAGCGCCAGCGCGTCACCCTTGCCCGCACGCTGTATGAAGACCGCCCCGTGGTCTTGCTGGACGAACCGTTCTCGGCCCTCGATGTGGTAACCCGCCTTAAAATGCAGGATCTAGCGGCGCGGCTGCTTTGTGGGCGAACCGTCGTGTTGATCACCCATGACCCGGCGGAGGCCCTGAGGCTCGCCGATTACGCTTGGATCGTGAGCCGCCATGGGGCCGCCCCCTGCCCCCTGCCCAAAACGCCGCCACCACGCCGGATCGACGCCCCCGAGACCCTCGCCGCTCAAGCCGATCTGCTGCGCCGCATGGGGCTGGCCTCACCCGCGCAGGTCGCCTGATGGTATCTACGCTGCATAAATTATGGCGCGGCATGGTCTGCTTCGCGCTCGCCGTCGCGATATGGCAGCTTGTCGTCATCCTCAGCGGCGTGCCGCGTTTCATCCTGCCAGGGCCTTGGCTTGTCTTGCAGGCGCTGGGCGGGAATGCCGCGCTGCTCTGGCAAAATGCGCTATGGTCGGCGGGCAATCTTGCGCTGGGCCTAAGTTTAGGCATTTTCCTCGGCATTGAGACCGCGCTGTTGCTGACCCTCTCGCGCCGCGCGCGCTGGCTGCTGCGCCCGATGCTGGTGGTGGCTCAGGCCGTGCCTGTCTTCGCCCTCGCCCCGGTCATCACCCTTTGGCTTGGCTACGGGATGCCCTCCAAGATCGTAACCATCGCGCTGGTCACCTATTTTCCCATCGCCTCGGCCCTCTTCGACCGGCTGATGGCGCTGCCCCCGGGCCTGCGCGATCTGGCGCATCTCTCGGGCGCCAACCGCTGGCGCGAAACACTGCTGCTGCGCCTGCCCCACGCCGTGCCGGGGCTGATCTCGGGCCTGCGGTTGGCCGTGGTCTACGGCCCCCTTGCGGTGCTGATCGGCGAATGGGTCGGCTCATCCCGCGGTCTGGGGCATCTGATGCTGATGGCCAATGGCCGCGGCCAAACCGCGCTCATGTTTGCGGCCCTGATCGTGCTCGCGGCGCTGTCGCTGCTGCTTTGGTCCGCGGTCGAAGCGCTCGCCCGCTGGACGGCACGCCGGTTTTAGGTGCCTTGGAACCCCATGGTCAGCGTGATGCCCTGATGCCGCACGGCATGGTAATCCGCGCCCCAGCGTCCAAGGATATCCGGTCACAGCCAAAGTTATCGGCTATGTGAAATGGATAATCGATGAAACCGACCCCATCGGGCGCGGGTTCACCATCACCTAAAAGCAAAGACGTGAAAATTGGCCGCCGGAAGATTACGCATGCCCCTCTCGAATTTCTTGGTCAGTTCAACGACAGCTGCGCGACACATTCGGCTCCGCGGCAACGTATCTCTCCCCCTTCTTCGATGCAGAGCTTTTTGATCGCGATATTGCTGCGTAAGAAGTTCACATCCACCGTCTCAATATTTCTCGCACGCGCTTCGGCCAGACCACGATGGAAGAGCCTCCGGCCATAGCCGCGCCCTTGATAAGCGTCCTCAACCGAAAGCCCGATCTCCGCATGGGTGCTGTCGATGCAATGAAGCTCCAGTATCGCACGCAAAGCATCATCGCATTCGACGCCGAGCGTCAGGTCGGGGTTGGAGCCCCGAACCACGCGCAGCAAGGCATCATCGTTAAGCTGGCCCATGAATCTCAGCTCTCGCGAGGCGGGGCTAAGTCTTTGGTAATGTTCGCATAGGGTCTGCTTTAGAAGCGGGAGGGGAACGGAAAGAGGTTCTGGAACGGCGGTGTGCATGATGTCTCCAATCTCAATTCCAAGATGGGAGTCCGATCCGCCCGGAGTAGATATCGAACAGGGCAGGAGAAATGCGCTGCTTGCATAGGTTGCCGGCACGTTTGCTAATCCAGCCTGTGGCGCGCGCCGCGAGAATAACGCGCTGCTGCCCTCGCCATCCTGTCGTCCTTCGTGCAGTTCCGGGAAACCGCAGGCGCGGCGTGCATCAATCCCTCGACGGCCTATACCGCCCCCTCCGCTTCCGCACTCAGCCGCTGCGCTGCCCCGCCGGGGGCGGCACCCAAGACGGCGATCCAGCGGTAGAAGATCGGTGTCAGAAAGAGCGTAAAAACCTTAGCAAAGCCCAAGCCGCCGACGATCACCCAACGGACGGCAATGCGCAATTTTTCCGTCCGAATTGATCCAGCGCAAAGACCGCAGAACGGCGGCCACCTAAACCGGTGCCATGGAACAGATACAGATGCTCGAGGCTCTCGGCCTCTTCGACGCGCGCGTGCCGCGCTACACCTCCTATCCCACCGCGGCGGCCTTCACCCCCGCGGTCGGCGCCGCGTTTCAGCGCTCAGCGCTTGGCGCGTTGGACCCCGGCGCGCCGGTCTCGGTCTATGTCCACATCCCCTTTTGCGAGCGGCTGTGCTATTTCTGCGCCTGCCACACGCAGGGCACCAAGACGCTCAGCCCTGTCGAGCGCTATATCGAAGCTCTTGAGGCCGAGCTTGAGCTTCTGCGCGCCGCGATGCCTGCGGGCATGCGGATGGGGCGGATGCATTGGGGTGGCGGGACACCGACCATCCTACCGCCTACCCTCATCGAACGCCTGAACCGCGCCCTTCATCAGATCTTCACCCCGACCGAGGATTTCGAGTTCTCCGTCGAGATCGACCCCACCCAGATCGACCCCGCCAAAATCGCCGCCCTGCGCGCCGCGGGCCTCACACGGGCCTCTATCGGCATTCAGGATTTCGACCCTGAGGTGCAGCAGGCCATCGGGCGCCTCCAGTCCTTCGAGGTCACGCGCCGCTGTGTCGACCAGTTGCGCGCCGAAGGGGTCACCTCGCTCAATACTGACTTGGTTTACGGTCTGCCTCATCAGACTATGGCGCGGCTGGAGGATACGATTGACAAGACCCTGTCCCTTGCCCCGGATCGCGTGGCGCTTTTCGGCTATGCGCATGTGCCATGGGTCGCGAAACGGCAGAAACTCATCCGCGAGGCGACACTGCCCGACGCGGTCGCACGCTATCACTTCGCCGAGAAGGCCGCGGCACGCTTTGCCGCTTCGGGCATGGAGGCAATCGGCATCGATCATTTCGCCACGCCGCAGGATGGGCTGACCCAAGCAAAAAACAACCGCCGCCTGCGCCGGAATTTCCAAGGCTACACCGATGACAATTGCCAAACCTTGATCGGCCTCGGCGCCTCGTCAATCTCGCGTTTTCCGGGGGGCTACGTACAGAACGCCCCCGCGACGGCGGCCTACACCGCGCGCATCGCCGATGGCGACTTGCCCGGTACGCGCGGCTACGCCTTGGACGATACGGACCGCCTGACCGCGCGGGCGATCGAATGTCTGATGTGCGACTTTACCCTTGACCTGAACGCCTTGGCAGAAACCTTCGGCGCGCGGGCCTTCGATCTCGCGCCCGAGTTGAAGGCCATCGCGACCCGCTTCACGCCATTCGTGCGCTTGTCCGGAACGCGCCTCGACATCCTGCCCGAAGGTCGCGCCCTGACCCGCATGATCGCATCACTGCTGGACCGAGAAGTGCCGGAGGGCATGCGCTATTCGCAAGCTTCCTGAGCTTTATCCGGCCCGCCCGAGGCGCGGGCTGTTCGGACACTGACAAGCCGACGGCAGACCGATCGGCGCGCGCCTCGCCGACCGTGGCGGACCGCTGTGACCCTTGGGAACAAAGCGAGCGCGGGCCGGTTTCTTCCCAGTATTGGATTGGGAAAGAAAATGTCTTCATCGAAATCGAAGGACGAAATCTGGGACGAGTGGCGCGATCTGGTCAACATGGCACCGGCGGAGCTGGCGGACTGGCTGGAGACCGAGGACTCCAAGTCTGTGGGCGACAGCGGAAGCGGTGAAAGCACCGGGCACAAGTCCGGCCGCCGGATCGTCAAGATCAAACGCACCAACAAGGACGACCTGACCGACGATCAGTGGGATCACATGGCGACCGTCGTTGGCTATATCAAACGGCATCTCTCCCAAGGCGGGCCGAAGGATGACGTTAAAGACTCGAAATGGCGCTATTCGCTGATGAACTGGGGCCATGATCCTCTGAAGGGCGATAGCTGACGAACTGCGTCTTGCCCGAGTGATAAGGGTATGGACCTTTGATCGGGCTTCGACCTTGGCGGAGGAGCGCAGACAGTTGCGCTTCTTCGCAACTCAAGCGTCGATATCTCTCGCCCCCTATGGTCTCCGATCCGCGCATCGCAGAACTGGTTTCGGGACGCAGCGAACCTGCCGCCTCTGCCCTCTTCGCCCCCGCGAGGCCGAAACGGCCCACCGTATTGCTCTGCAAGAGCCACCAAACAGCGAAACCCCATTCTCGACAATGCCGTAGTGTGCTGCCACAAAGTCACCCAAAGGCAGTCCCGCACATGTTTCGCCGGGAGAACGTTGGCCTTGCGCTTGGAGGAGGAAAAACCATGAATGCGTTGAGACAAACTATTTGCGCGGCACTGGCCCTAGGGCTTGTGGGGGGCGCCGCAAGCGCCGAGACCCGTGTGACCTATAAGTCGGCCAAATCGGGCTCGTCCTACTATCAAATGGGCGTGGAGCTTGCCGAAGCCATGAAAGCGGGCAGCGGCGGAGACATCTCGGTTACCGTGGAAGAGAGCCAAGGATCGGTTCAGAACGTCATGGAAGTCCGCGCGCGCGGGGCCGACTATGTCTTCACCACCCCGCCCTCGCTCGTTGGTCTGGCCCAGAACGGCAAGGCCATGTTCGAAGGCAAGACCGCACCTGCTTTCGATGAGATTCGCGCGCTCTTCCCGATCCCATCGCTGACCATGCATTTCGTGATGTCTCGGGACAGCGGCGCCACCGCGCTCGCGGATTTGGAAGGCAAGAGCATCCTGCTGGGCAAAGGGTCTTTCGGCGCGACCGAAGGCGCGAAGTATCTGGATATGTTCGGGCTGGCAGACAGTGTGGAGATCGCGGATGCGGAATTGAGCAACGCCGTGGCCGCTTTGAAGAACGGGCAGATTGACGGCTTTGTCACCGCGGGTTCATTCCCGGCGCCAAATGTCGTCGAAGCCGCCGCTTCCACCCCCGTTACCGTTGTCCCGTTGTCGGACGAGCAGATCACCCAATCCAAACGGACCCGCATTGTCATTCCGGCGGGCACCTATGCGGGCCAAGAACAGGATGTGACCACAACGTCCCTGCCCGTCGCCGCTTTCACGACAACCAAGATGGACGATGAAACGGCTTATCAGCTGACAAAGACCTATTGGGAAAACAAGGCCAAGATGGCCGATACTTCGCCTTGGTGGGGCAATGTCACGCCTAAGTTGATGGCCAATATCACCACTGAACTGCACCCCGGCGCGCTGCGCTATTACGAAGAAGCTGGGATCGCGACAGAGACCTCGCAATAAAAGGACGCGCGGCGCGGGTTTTCCGCGCCGCGCTTGCCCAGCCAAAGCCGGACCCCCATAGATGACAAACCTCCCCGAAAGCCGATTGGCGGCGAGTTTCTGGATCGCGCTGGCCATCGCGCTGGTTGGCTATCACTTGGCTCTGGTGTTTTCGGGTCTGGTGCCGAACCTGATCAGCAGGCCGCTGCATATGGCCTTCATCCTGCCCTTCGCATTGGTCTTTGACGCGCAGACCCCGCTGCGCCGGATCACTGGCAGCATCTTGGCCGCATTGGGCATCGCCGCAGCGCTTTGGGTGGCCTTCAACAGTGATGCGCTTGGCGATCAATACGGGTTCATCGAAAGCAACTTCCAGCTCGCCGTGTCGGTAACGCTGCTCTTGGTGGTGCTGGAAACGGCGCGGCGCGTGATCGGTTGGCCCTTGCCACTGGTTGCGGCACTCGCCCTGCTCTACGGCCTGTTCGGGCAGCATATTCCCGGCGAGTTCGGCCATTCCGGCACGCCGATCGAAAGCTATTTCGGAACACTAACCATCGCCGAGGGCGGCATCTGGGGAACGCTCACCGGTGTCTCCGTCTCTGTCGTGGCGATCTTTGTCATCTTCGGCGCTGTTCTGAACGCTGGCGAAGCGGGGCAAGGCTTCATGAATGTCGCCGCCGCCGCCGCGGGGCGGCTGAAAGGCGGCGCGGCGAAGGTTTCTGTTTTGTCGTCGGCGCTCTTTGGGTCGATCTCTGGCTCAGCCTCCGCAAATGTCGCTTCCACCGGCGCGATCACCCTGCCCGCGATGACCAAGCTTGGCTACCCCAAACGCCTCGCCGCCGCGGTCGAGGCCGTGGCCTCCTCGGGCGGACAGATCATGCCGCCCCTGATGGGCGCAGGCGCTTTCGTGATGGTCGAACTGACCGGCGTGCCCTACACTGGCATCATGGCTGCCGCCGCGCTTCCGGCGGTGCTTTACTTTGTGGCGGTCTGGGTTGGCATCAACGCCTACGCGCAGCGCTTCGCCCTCAAAGGGATCGCAGAAGCGGATCGCCCTGCAATGCGCGACGTGGTTGTCACATCGCTCTTCTTTCTCGTCCCCTTCTCGGTCCTGCTATGGGGGATGTTCGTCGCGCAGTTCACGCCGGAATATGCGGCGGCTATGGCGATCCTCGCAGCGGCGCTGCTCTTGTTCTTCAACGCGCAGCTCACTTTCGAGCCGCGCCAGATCGCCACGCGAATGGCAAGTGCAGTTCTCAATGCCGCGCGGCAGGTTGCCCTGATCGCCTCCATCATCCTTTGCGCCTCAATCATCATCGGTGTGCTGTCGATCACCGGGCTTGGCGTAAAAATCACCTCTCTCATTCTGGCGGGGTCCGGGGGGCTTCTTTGGCCGTCCCTGCTGCTCACGGCGCTTGCCTGCCTCATCCTGGGCATGGAGGTGCCCACCACGGCGGCCTATGTGATTTGCGTCTCCGTCGCCGGGCCTGCGCTCATTGAACTGGGTCTTTCGCCGCTTCAAGCGCATCTCTTTGTCTTTTGGTTCGCGCTTCTCTCGACAATCACGCCCCCGGTCTGCGGCGCTGTTTTTATCGCCGCGGGAATGATTGGCGAGAATTGGTTGAAGGTCGCTCTGACAGCGATGGCGCTTGGCATTGGGCTCTACATCATCCCGCTGGGCATGGTCGCGAACCAGGATATGCTGACCCTTTCGGACACCCCATTGGCAGCTCTCTTGGCGGCTGGTCGTGTCGCATTGGGGCTGACCCTGCTTTCATACGGTTTGATCGGCGCACGACGCCCCTTGCCGACGCTCGCGCTTTGCGCAGGTGGGCTGGCTGTTGTGTTTTCTGGCCTGTGGATTTGAGCGCGCGGCGTTAGAACAGGCGATTAGTCATGTTGATGGTTGGCAGCAGACGCGCGAATTAATTTGGGCTCTATTGGAGGCGTGACCTGCGCCTGAACTTTCATCCAGCCGCGCCCGGAGCCCGATTAGTCTTTACACCAGATGGTGCAGCTTGAGCGAGTCAGGGTTCGCCGTAATCAACCGGGGTCAGGTAGCCCAATGCCGAATGCCGGCGTTCAAACATGGTCTCATTAAGCAATTCACCCCGCTTCCCTCCGTTGATACTCTCTAAGGAAGCCGTTCTGTATCCGCTAGCCGGGCGCGATATAGCGCCATGCGACCCTTTGGTCTGATCAGTTATCTTGGCGCCAAATACTCATCTCTTAGGAGCCTCTTGTGCAGCTTCCCCGTCTCTGTCCGGGGCAACCTCTTGCGGAACTCGATACTCCGTGGGCATTTGATCGAAGACAGCTTTGTTCGGCAAAATTCAAACAAGGCGTCACGCAGTTCATCTGAAGCGTCGACATCTGGCAGCAACTGCACGACAGCATGAACAGCTTCACCAAAATCCTCATGTGGAATGCCGATAACGGCTGCGTCGAGCACGGCCGGATGGTTTAGCAGCGTATCTTCAGTCTCTTGCGGATAAACGTTCACTCCGCCCGAAATGATCATGAAAGATTTGCGATCCGTCAGGTAAAGATAACCTTCCGCGTCGACCCGACCGATATCCCCGAGGGTTGTCCAGCCTTTTTCATTAGTGGCACGCCGGGTTTTTTCCGGGTCTTTATGATAAGCGAACTGATGGCCATTCTCGAAAAAAATCTCTCCTTCTTGTCCAACTGGAAGCTCTTCTCCAGTCTCGCCGCAGATATGGATGACCCCCAGTTTGGCCCGGCCCACTGAACCGGGATGCCCCCGCCACTCACGGCTTGTTATCGCAGTGAAACCGTTATTCTCCGTACCAGCATAATACTCGTGGATAATATCCCCCCACCACGCCAGCATCTCGTGCTTGACCTCAATCGGACAGGGAGCCGCGGCATGTACAGCCATCTGCATGGAGGAAAGGTCGTATTTCTCACGTACCTCCTGAGGTAGTTTCAACAGGCGCACGAACATGGTTGGCACCCATTGGCTGTGGGTAATGCGATGTTCTTCAATAAGTCTTAGCGCCTCTTCGGCGTCAAAGCGGTCCATGACAACCGCAGTACCACCCGATTTGATCGTGACCATTGAGTGGCGTAATGGGGCTGCATGGTAAAGCGGCGCAGTGGACAGGTATCGGGTATCCGGCCCGTAGCCGAAAAGATCGGTTAGCAGATCGACCAGCATCGTGCGCGTGCCAAGCGGCGCGGGTTCCAACGGCCATTTAATACCTTTTGGCCGCCCCGTCGTACCTGAGGAATAGAGCATATCAAGCCCTTGGGCCTCGTCTGGGATTGGCGTGGTTGGCTGTTCCGCGACGCCGTGATCCCAACTTGGCAGGCCCTCCGCCCCCCCGCCTACGACGCGCACAGCGAAGGCTTTGCCAAAATCCGTCTGTAGTTTTGCAACTACTCCCGCAAACCGATCGCTTGTAATTAGCAGCTGAGCATCGCAATCGTTGAGGATATAGGCGATCTCTTCCGGCCCCAGATGGGTACTGATGGTCGTGTAATACACGCCGGCACGATCTGCCGCGAAACAGACCTCCAGCATTTCGCGACGGTTCTCCATCAGAATGGCAATATGCGCACCCGTTTCGATGCCCGTAGCGCGCAACAGATGCGCGCCTTGATTGGCCCGGGCTTCGAGCGCAGCAAAGCTGACACTTTCGCCGGTGGCGGCCATGACGAAGGCTGCCTTGTCCGCCGGATGGTGGCGAGGCTGCCAAGAAGTATCAATGTCGGACATGTTAGAACTCGATGAGGGTTTTGCCAAAGTGGCCGCCGGCGCGTAAATGCGTTAGGGCCTCTTTCAGTTGATCGAACTTGAAGGTCTCTCCCAGAACGGGACGCATGTTATGCTGGGCCATGGCGCGCAGCATCGCTTCAAACCCGTCGCGGTGGCCCACGGTGACGCCTTGGAGGCGGACCTGCCGGGCGACAATCGGACCCAGCGAGGCTTCGATGTTCAGCCCCGAAAGCACCCCAATCATGGACAACGTCCCGCCCGGCCGCACGGCCCTCAGAGACAGAGGCAATGTTTTCGCGCCGCCCAATTCGATAATGTTGTCATAGCCACCGCGGTCGGCGGTGATGGGTCGGCTGGCACGAGCCCAATCTTCTTCGCTGCGGTAATTGATTGTCGCGTCTGCGCCCATTTCAGTGACTTTGGCGAGTTTGTCATCGCTGGAGGAAATTACAGTGACATGCGCCCCCTGCATCTTGGCAAAGGCCAAGGCGAAGAGCGCGACACTGCCGGTGCCTTGGACCAGCAATTTGTCCCCGGCGCGGGTTTGGCCGTGGGTGATGACCGCGCTCCATGCCGTGAGCGCGGCGCAGGGCAACGTCGCCGCTTCGGCGTCGGTCAGGTAGTCAGGAACCTTGACCACCCCTTCTGCAGATAGGCAGATGCGGTCGGCCATAACCCCGTCCAGCGGCCCCCCCAAGGCTGACGCAAAGCGCTCAGGGCTTGGCGCGCCCGCGGTCCAGTTTTGGAAATAGGTCGGGCAGACACGGTCCCCCACGGCCACACGGGTCACACCCAGCCCTACTTCGACAACTTCACCCACACCGTCGGACACCGGGATCAAGGGCAGTTCACCCGTCGCTCGGCCATAGCCCCGTTCGGGCACGATCAGATCGCGTGAGTTGAGCGACGCCATCCGCATCTCGACAATGACCTTTCCCGGTCCGCAGCTTGGGTCATTGCGCTCTGTCAGTGTGAGGTTGTCGAATCCCCAGTCGCCTTCAATCTGGAATACACGCATGGTTCAGCTCTCTTTCCGGGCGGTCAAACGCGCCACCCTGTCTTTGAGGATATTTGTTGCCCCATCGGTGAAGCCCGCCATCTGTGCGGCGGCGATGTGGCGGGTAAAGGGGTGCTCCGGGCGCAAGCCTTCGGCCCCCATCAGTTGCAAAAGTCTTGGCAGTTGGGTCTGCGCACAGGAGACCGAACTGATCTTAGCCTCAGCAGCCGCAAGTTGCGCATCCGCGCCTTGTGACACCTTTTCGACGGCCTGCTCCGTAGCGCGACGGGCCTGCATCAAGGCGGTTTGCGCGGCCTCGAACTCTGTCTGCCAGCGTGGAATGGCATTCAGCGGCTTACCGAAGCTGCAACGTTTAGCGCCATAGGTCGCAGCACTATCCAGTGCTGCTTGCACCAAGCCGTTGCACATTGCGGCAACATAGGTCCGCGCGGCATTGATCTCTTTCAGGATCGCTTTGAAAGCTGTGCCGGGTGCAGCGAGCATGGCTTCATGTGGGAGTTTAACCCCCGAAAGGTAAAACCCACCGGTGCCCAGACTGGTCTGCGAAAAGGCACTGTCGATGGCATAACGGGTGACACCCGGCGCATTCAGATCAACGAGGAAGGCTGCGATGCCATCGCTGTCGCCCACCTCTGCGCATTGCGCATAGACGATCGAAAGCCCCGCCTGCCGCCCGTTGATGATCCAAGCTTTTTCCCCCTCGAGCTCCCAGCCGCCCGCAACCTGCCGCGCGGTGGTGCGAATGGCAGCAAAATCGCTGCCGGTGCCGGGTTCGGTCAAAGCGGTGCAGGCGTGCATCCGGCCAGAAAGCAGGTCGGGCAGATATTGTGCGGCGGCATCCTGTCCTACTTCACAGAGCCTGAGGGCAATGTTGTGCGTATTGACCAGAGACATCGCGAAACCGAAATCTGCTCCGGCCAACACCTCCAAAGCTGCAGCGCGGGTGGCAAAGCCGAAGCCCCTGCCTCCCATTTTCTCTGGCACCTCGATACCCAGAAGCCCCAAAGCGGCGGCCTCATGGTAAAGCGCGGGCTCCGGCGCGGCCCCGATGGACCATGCCGCCGCCTCCGCGGCAACACGTCCCTTGGCGAAATGCGCGACCTGATCCAGAAAAGCTTGGCTCATGTCCGGCCCCGACGTTTTTCCATCAGGTCGCGGGCGATACCGGCAATGCCGCGCGGCATGAAGATCGTCGCCAGTACCAGCACCAGCCCGTAGAGGATCAGCCGGAAACTATCGGCAAAGCGCAGATATTCAGGCAGGAAGACCACGAAGAACGCGCCGATGATTGGCCCGGCAATGGTGCCCGATCCGCCGATGATGACCGCGAGGATTGCATCGAGCGACTGCGCAATGCCGAAGATCTCAGGATTGATGAAGCTTTGGTAATGCGCATAGATCGCACCGGCGAGGCCCGCGAACATCGCGGAGGTCACGAAGGCAAAGAGCTTGTATTTCCAAGCCGCGATACCAACCGCGCCGACGAGGTCTTCGTTCTGGCGGATCGCTACGAGGATTTGCCCGATACGCGACCGCACGATCAGTGCCGCCAACCCCGTCATCAATGCCGCGATGATCAGTACGAAGTAGTAATACGTCTCCCGGTCGCGCCAATTGAACAGTGCATCTTTGCCACCGGGCTTCGGGATGCCGGTGATGCCTGCCTCGCCTTGGGTAAGCTCGTGGAGGTTCATCAGGACGATGAAAATCACCATGTTGAACGCCAGCGTGACGATGGCGAAGTAGTGCCCTTTGACCCGCAAGCTGGGGTAGCCTGTCAGCAGCGCGAAGAAGGCAGTAACGAAGGGCGCGAGGATGATCGTCAGCCAGACTGGCAGATCAAAGTGCATGCCCATCAGCGCCGTCGAATAAGCCCCAATCCCCATGAAGCCGGCCTGCACGATGGAAACATAGCCGGTGTAGCCTTGGATCAAGTTCTGCCCTTGCGCTGCGATGACCCAGATCAAGGCCAACACGCTCAGGTGGATATAGTATTTCACAGAGATGAGCTGCGGCAACAATACGAAGCCAACCAGTGCCAGCCCATAAAGGATGAAGGTGCGATTACGAGCCATTATGCTTTCCCCATCAGGCCTTGAGGCCGGAACAACAGAACGCCGATCATCACCACGAATGCGATCACGTCCTTATAAGCGGATGAAATGAAACCGGCGGCGAGTGCCTCGGTGATGCCGAGCACGAGCCCCCCAACAACGGCGCCCGGGATCGACCCCAGACCGCCCAAGATGAGCACGGCAAAGCCCTTAACCACCAAGCCTTCGCCGATGCCCGGCGCAATCGCAAAAAGCGATCCGACCATGACCCCGGCGCAAACACCGAGCGCTGTGGAGATCGCAAAGACCACCAGCGGGATCGTCTTGACGTTGACCCCCATAAGGATCGCAGCGTCGCGGTTCTCGGCCACGGCGCGGATCGCTTGGCCCGTTTTGGTGCGTTCGACAAACACTGTCATTGCGGCGATCAAAAGCGCGGCGGCAAGGATCACATAGAGCCGCAGCTCGGGAATGGTGACACCGCCGATGTTGAAGACGCGGGAGAAGTCGGTCGGGATGACGACTTGCTCATGCCCAAAGAGTTCGAGATTGATCCCCTCAACCATCATGGTCAGTCCAAGCGCCACGATAAAGGCGTTGATGTGATTGGCATCTCGTACCGGGCGATAGGCCAGAAGTTCGATCAATACGCCAAGGGCAAGCCCGACCAAAAGCGCAATCAGGATCGCCAGTAGCAAGGGTATGCCCCAACTGGTGACGAAAAAGAACGTAAGATAGCCCCCGAACATAGAGACCGATCCATGGGCAAAATGCGCGATGCCGAGGATTCCGAAAACCGTGGTCAGCCCCAGTGCGATCAGCACATAGACACCCCCGATGGCGATGCCGTTAATAATCTGTTGAAGTACCTCAACCATGCCGCACCCTGCGAATTAAAGAAGATAGAAGAATGGGGCGCAGGAAACCTGCCCGCGCCCCGCCCGGGGAGGGATCAGTCGTCCAACGTGCTCAGGAATGCTGAATACGCGGCGGCGTCAGACGGCAGGTCTTGCACAAAGACCCAGTTGCCGCCCTGCCACTGGAAAGCGCCATTGGAGGTATAGGCCTGCCCGTTTTCATCGAACATTTTGTCATCGACAGGCAGGTATTGCATGACGACCTCATCAGGCACCGCAATCTCGCGCAGCGCTTCGGCCACGGCTTCGGTGTCCTCTACGGTGCCAGCAGCCTCGATGGCGTCCTTCAAAGCATAGGTTTGGTCATAGGAATAAGGTGAGCTTGGTGAGGGCGCGATGCCGTACTCTTCGGTATAGTTGGCGTGGTAGGCCTTGCCGTTTTCAGATGCCGAAAGCAGCGTCAACTCTGTCGGGCGCAGGTCCCAAACGCCTTCCATCTGCTCCGAAGTGGCCACACGGGTAAACTGCTCTTCGCTACCGGAGGTGAAACCATAGCGCGGCACGTCGATGCCAAGCTCGACTGCCTGACGGTAGATAAAGGCTGCTGGCTCAACATAGCCGACGACAAGGATCGCGTCAGGCTCTTGGCCGCGGATTTTGGTCAACTGCGGAGACATGTCGCGGTCTTTCAGACCAAATGCCTCCCGGCTCACGATCTCTCCGCCCGCTTTTTCCAACTCCTTTTCAAAGGCGTCGACGTAGCTGGCGTAGAACCCCACATCCAGCGCGCCCAAGACGGCAACCCGCTTGTGGCCCTTTTCGGCGACAAAGGTACCAGCCGCCGCACCAGTATAATCTGCTGGTGGACGCGTGCGCGTGAGGTTCGGGATTTCGCGGGTCGTGATCGACCGCTCAGCGGCATTGCCCACGAGCATCACCGCATCTTCATATTCGATGAAAGATGCCACCGCCCCGGTCGCACCCGAGCAGCAGAAACCAAGAATATACTTAACGCCATCTCGGTCGATCAGTTTGCGTACGGCGTTGGAGGCCTCGGTCGGGTTGGCCTTGTCGTCATAGGCGATGACGTTGAGCATGTAGGTGTCTTCGCCCACCTTGATCCCGCCACTGGCGTTAATCTCTTTCGCGGCCAGTTTCACCGCATTGGTCTGCGGCAGTCCGTAAACGGCCCCGCCCCCGGTCAGCGCATCGCTAACCCCGATGTCGAGCGTCTTTTCCTCGGCCCATGCGGCACCCGCCGTCATGACCATTGCAGCTGTTATTGCTGTCAGTCTCATGTTCTGTCTCCTCCCAGAAACGTTGGTATCAGTGGCCCAGATACGCCTTTGCGACATCTGGATGTGATTGCAGCTCCGCGCCCGTCCCGCTCAGCACGATCTCTCCGGCTTCGAAAAGATAGGCCCGGTCGGCAAGCCGCAGCGCCATGGCCGAGTTCTGCTCGACCAGCAGGATGGTTTTCCCCATCTCTTTGACCCTCGCGATAGTCTCCCCCACCTCCGCGACGATTTTCGGGGCGAGCCCCAACGATGGCTCATCAAAGATGCAGAGCTTGGGCCGCGCCATAAGCGCCCGGCCAATGGCCAACATCTCCTGCTCACCCCCCGACAACGTGCCCGCCGCCTGGCTGGCGCGGTCGCGCAGGATAGGAAACATGTCCATCATCTCTTCAACATCGGATGCCTGCTCTGCATCCTTACGCGGATAGGCTCCCATCCTGAGGTTCTGCAGCGTTGTCATTTGCGGAAAGACCTGACGCCCTTCGGGACACATGGTGATCCCCGCTTTGACGATGGAGTGGCCGCTTTGGTTGGTGATATCTTGGCCCTCGAACTCAATGGTTCCTGCAGTAGCCGGAACCAGCCCGCAGATCGCCTTGAGCGTAGAAGACTTGCCCGCGCCATTCGCGCCAATCAGCGCGACGCATTCGCCCTGATTGACCTGCAAGTCGATGCCGTGGATGACTTCGATCGCGCCGTAGCTGACGCGGAGGTTGGATACGTTCAACATGTCAAGCCGCCTCGCCGAGATATGCGTCAATGACGACTGGATTGTTGCGGATTTCCTCAGGTGTGCCCTCGGCGATCTTTTGGCCAAAGTTGAGCACGACGATCCGATCGCAGACCTCCATGATCAGCGCCATGTGGTGTTCGATCACCAGCACAGAAGTCCCCAAATCGCGGATCTTCTTGATCAGGTCGCTTAAGCTCTTGCGCTCATGCGAGACCAGCCCGGCGGCGGGTTCATCCAGCAAGATCACTTTGGGATTTGAAGCCAGTGCCGTTGCGATCATCAGGAAGCGTTGTTGGGCCGAACTAATGGTGCCCACGCGGTGATCCTGTACCGGCGCAAGGTCAGTGATCTCGAGGATCCGGTCGACACGCGCGGCCAGTTCCTCTTCCTCGCTGGATTTCCGGCCCATGCCGAATACAGACGCCAGCGGATGCGACGTGCGCGTTACGTTGCAGCCCAGCACGATATGGTCGCGTACCGTGAATTCCGTGAATGTACTGGCTGTCTGAAAGGTCCGCGACAGACCCTTCGCCACACGATCATATTCAGGCAGATTATCGATCTTGGCGCCGGCCAAGCTAATTGCGCCGGATGTGATTGGGAACAACCCCGCCAGACTGTTCACAGTGGTCGACTTTCCGGAACCGTTCGGTCCAATCAAGCCGAGGATTTGCGCCTCGTTCACATTAAAGGACAGGTCTCGGATCGCATGCACGCCGCCAAACGACTTGCACAGAGATTCGACCCTCAAAACAGGTGTCGCCATCATATACTCCCCTCCCCGCTCCTCCTGCGGTTCGAGAAGCGTAGCGACGCCCCATGGCGCAAATCAAATTCAAAGATTCCGCTTGGATATCTAATTTTTAGATGGTTAGGTCTCGAAAGGGCGAAGACTTCGGAGGAGTTCGGCACCGTGAAACCGATCAGGAATATCAATTCTGTACAGGTGTTTAGCCTCACCGCCGAGACTCGGAATGTCACCCGCGCCGCGCAACTCTTGAACATCGGCCAAAGCTCAGTGAGCTATCACATTAAAAAATTGGAATCGGATCTTGGCTACCGGCTCTTCCACCGCACCGGACAAGGGCTGACCCTCACGGACGAGGGCGTCGAGCTTGCGCAGCATGTTGGGCGGGGGCTTGAGATGATCCAAACGGGCCTTGAACAGTTATCAATACGGGCCGGCGCGATCCGTATCGCGCTCTTGCCGATGTTTTCCAGCCGCTGGTTGTCGTCAGAGTTGGGTGACTTGATCGAACAATATCCTGACGTGCGCCTATCCATGCACAACCACAACAATAACTATGCCTATATGCCCGAGCCCGGGAGCTTTGCGGACATCGGCATTCAATGGGGAAAGGGCGACTGGAATGGCTTTGAAGTCCACCCCCTTTGGCCCGAAAAGATGGCATTGGTCTGCAGCCCTGAGTATCTAGAAAGACATCCGATCACCGAACCAAAGGATGTAACAGGCTGCACCCTATTGCATGTAGACGATACCGGGATGTGGGAAGAATGGTTCGACTTGAACGGGATGAAGATGGTCCATAGCCAGCCGCAAATGATGCTTGAAGATCGTCATTTTCAGCTCAGCTCGACCATCAATGGTTTAGGGGTATCTCTTTTTGCCTCCTGGCTAGTGCAGGAGGAGTTGGAAAGTGGTGCGTTGGTTAGTCCTTTCTGCCGAGATTTCGAAACATCATATGCTTATCATCTTATCCTGCCGCGCTTGAAAGCTTCATCCCCTGCAGCGCTGCGGTTCCGTGATTGGCTTCTTGAAAACCGTTCCAAGGCAGATCGGTTACTGTTGTCACCTTCAGAAGCGTAATTGCGTGATAGCGCAAAGGCGCATCGGCTTGTCGCTGAAATACAGCTCCTTCTGAGAGCCAGGCAGGGCCATTCCCAAAATACCACATTCCGTACCAGTCAGTGGAAGGATTGAGGCGCGTCCGAAAGAAACACAAGAGAAACGATAGGCAGCTATATTTCTCTGCAACCACTACAACAGGTCGCCGAACGCGGCCCATTCAAATCAAATAGGAATGCATGGTGGCGGAGGAGGTGGGATTCGAACCCACGGTACGCTCTCACGCACGCCGGTTTTCAAGACCGGTGCATTCGACCACTCTGCCACTCCTCCGCAGCACGCTCCTCCTAGAGCGCCGGGATCGATTCGGCAAACGCACATTTTCGCGGCCAGCCCCCCGCACCCCTTTGGGGAAATTCGCCGATCTGCCCTGCGCGGTCTTTTCAAGCGCTGCCCGGTCGGGTTACTCTGCGCCAAAGCCCCTTTCAGAGGGGCGCAGGGCGTGCCGATCCAACGGCGCGACATTCTCGCGGGACATGGGTCGCGGCGCGCGACGACAGCAGGCAAGGACATCAAGGGCATGAGCAGGGACAATCAACCGTTGCGCATCAAGAAAAGCCGCGCGGCGGGCTTGGGCGTGGGCATTCTGGCAGTTGGTTTGCTGGCCGGTTGCGAGGGTGGCGATTTCAAACTCCCTTTCGGTGCAAACGAAGGCGCCAGCGCGCCGCGCAGCACCTCGACCAAATTGGTGGAACGTGATGTCGAAGCACCTGAGGTCTTCTCAGCCACGGACGAGGGTCTTTGGGACGGGCGCCCCTCGCTCGGCGGGGTCTGGGTGGCGCATCCGGACGTCACCGAACCTGAACGCGTGATTGTGCGCAATGAGGCGAACGGCAAATTCGTCATCGGTGCCCTGTTCCGGCGTGAGCGCGAATTGCCCGGACCCAAACTGCAGATCTCTTCGGATGCCGCCGCTGCGCTTGGCATTCTGGCGGGCGCCCCGACGCCGCTGAATGTGACCGCCCTGCGCCGCGAGGAAAGCGCCGCCCCGGAAGAGAGCTTTGAGGCCGAGAATAGCGGTGACGCTGCAGCTACTCTTGCCAGCCCTGCCCCTGTCACCGCCACGGCGCTGGCCCCTGCGGCAACGGCCAGCACCGCTGCCCCTGCCACCGCGAGCGCCAAACCGGCAGCCAAACCGCCCGCCCCTGCGGCCCCGAAACCGGCGCGCCCGGCGGCTGGTGCGAAACTGTCCAAACCCTACGTGCAACTGGGCATCTTCAGCGTGGAGGCCAATGCCACCCGCACCGCCAAACAGATGCGCGGCGCGGGCATGGTGCCCACCGTCAAGCAAAGCGCGATCAACAACAAACCCTTCTGGCGCGTGGTGATCGGCCCCGCCACCAGCAAATCCGAACTCGATACCCTTCTCAAGAAGGTCAAGGCCGAGGGCTTTACCGACGCCTACGCCGTGTCGAACTGACAAACCGGAGGAAATGCTTCCTATGATCCGCCTTTTTGCCGCCGCCGTGGCGCTGGTGCTGACGCTCCAGCCCGCCGCCGCCTTCGATACCCGCGCCACCGCCGCCTATGTGTTGGACCAGACCACCGGCACCGTGCTGCTGGCCAAGAACGCGGATGAGCCGCTGCCGCCCGCCTCCATGTCCAAGCTGATGACGCTCTACATGGCCTTCGAGGCCGTGGAGCGTGGCAAGCAGAACGGCGGGCTCGATTTGGTTGAGAAACTGCCCGTGTCCGAACATGCCATGTCCTATGGCGGCTCGACCATGTTCCTCGACACCACCGACCGTGTCTCGGTCGAAGACCTGATCCGCGGGATCATCGTGCTGTCAGGCAATGACGCCAGCGCCGTGATTGCCGAAGCGCTCAGCCCCGATGGTACCGAATACGGTTTCGCCCGGCTGATGACGCAGCGCGCGCAGCAGATGGGGATGACCAATTCCACCTTCGCCAATTCCAACGGCTGGCCGCAGGCGGGGCATCTGATGTCGGTGCGCGACCTTGGTCTGCTGGCCAACCGCATCATCACCGATTTCCCGCAGTTCTACCCGCTTTTTGCAGAGCGTGAGTTCGCCTTCGATGGCCGTGCGCCGCAGAACAAGACCAACCGCAACCCGCTTTTGGGTCTGGGCATCGGCGCAGATGGCCTGAAAACCGGGCACACCAATGAGGCGGGCTATGGGCTGGTTGGCTCGGCCAAACAGGGCGACCGCCGGGTGATCTTTGTCCTTTCGGGCCTCGACAGCGCTGCCGCCCGCGCGCAGGAGGCTGAATCGGTGGTCAACTGGGCCTTCCGCCAGTTCACGCAGCGCGATCTGGGCGAAGCGGGCACCCGCATCGCCGAAGCCCCAGTGGCCCTTGGCACGACCCAATCGGTCGGGCTTGAGCTGAAGGACGATCTGTCCATGCTTGTGCCCGTCACCGGCGGGGATGAGGTCGAGGCCGAGGTGATCTACACCGGACCGTTCCAAGCGCCGATCAGCAAGGGCGATGAATTGGGCGAACTGGTGGTCGACCGCGGCGAATTGCCCGCCATGCGCGTGCCGCTGGTGGCCTCCGCCTCCATCGCGCCGGGCGGGTTCATGGTCAAGATGACCGCCGCCGCGCTACACCTGATGAACCGCCTCAACGCAGGCCCGCAGGCGGCCCCCACCGTGGAAGCGGAAGCTTCGTGACCAGCGCAGAGAAGGCCCGCGCGCCGGGCCTCTTCGTCACCTTCGAAGGCATCGACGGATCCGGCAAATCCACCCAAGCGCGGCTTTTGGCGGATCATCTGACGGCACAGGGCCATGACGTGGTGCTGACCCGCGAACCGGGCGGCAGCCCGGGGGCCGAGGAAATCCGCGCGCTCGTCTTGCAGGGTGATCCCGACCGCTGGTCGGCGCAAACGGAAATCCTGCTCTTCACCGCCGCGCGCCGCGATCATCTGGAACGCACCATTCGCCCCGCGCTCGCCGCCGGAAAGGTCGTGATCTGCGACCGTTTCGCCGATAGCACGCGGATGTATCAGGGCCTTTCGCGCGGCGATCTGCGGCAGATGGTCGATGACCTGCACGCGCTGATGATCGGGGTGGAGCCTGACCTGACCCTCTTGATCGACATGGATCCGGCCCATGGCCTTGAACGCGCCCTCTCGCGCCAGACGGCAGAGGAGCGGTTCGAGGATTTCGGCGTCGAGCTTCAGGCCAAGATGCGGGCGGGCTTTCTGAGCCTTGCCGAGGAGTTCAGCGACCGCTTCCATGTGATCGACGGGGGCCGCGATATCGACAGCGTGGCCCGCGACGTGACCGCCTGCGTGACCGCGCGATTGAGCTGATCCACGCGCCCTGCCCGCTTCCCTCTGCGGCGAAACATGCTAGACCGAGGCCATGACAGACGACGCCCCCCAGCCAGACCGTGTGGAAGGTGCCCGCCACCCGCGCGACACGCCGAAACTGATCGGCCAAAGCACCGCCGAGGCTGCCTTTCTCGACGCTTTCAACAGCGGCAAATTGCATCACGCATGGATGCTGACCGGACCGCGCGGGGTGGGCAAGGCGACGCTCGCATGGCGCATCGCACGGTTCCTTCTGGCGACCCCCGACCCGGATGGCGGGATGTTCGACCTGCCCCCGGCTGAAACGCTTGAGATTGACCCAGAACACCCCGTCGCCCGCCGTGTGGCCGCCGGGGCCGAAGCGGGGCTGAAATCCGTCACCCGCACGCTGAACCCCGACACCAAGAAGATGCGCAAGCAGATCGTCGTTGATGACATCCGCGCGCTGAACGGCTTCTTCCAGATGTCCGCCGCCGATGGGGGCCGCCGCGTGGTTATCATCGACGACGCGGATGAGATGAACCCCAATGCCGCCAACGCGCTCCTGAAGATGCTGGAAGAGCCGCCGGAGCGCGCCGTCCTGCTGCTGCTCAGCCACCAGCCCTCCAGCCTGCTGCCCACGATCCGCTCGCGCTGCCGCACTCTACGCCTCGGCACGCTCGACGCGGGCCAGATGGCCGAGGCGCTGGACGGCTCGGGCGTGGAGGTCGAAGACGATCCCGCCGCCCTGGCCGAGCTTTCCGGCGGGTCGGTCGGCGGGGCGCTGCGCCTGTCGTTGATGGGCGGGGTCAAAACCTATGCCGATCTCGTCGGCCTGATCTCTTCGCTGCCGCAACTTGACCGGGGCCGCGCTATCAAGCTGGCCGAAGCCGCAGCACAGCGCGGGGGGGAGGCGAAACTCGACCTCCTCTTTACTCTGCTGGACCTGCTGCTGGTGCGTCTGGCCCGCACCGGCGCCACCGGTGCGCCGCCCGCGCAGCCCGCCTGCGCCGATGAGATCGCCGTGCTGCAACGCCTTTCGCCCAGCCCCGCACAGGGGCGCGCATGGGCCGATGCGGCGCAGCAGATATCCGACCGCGCCCGTCACGGGCTGGCGGTGAACCTTGACCCTGCCGCGCTGGTCCTAGATACCCTGCGGCAGATAGGCCAGACGGCGCCAATATAGCCGAAAGGACAGCATGACCGACACGCCCCAGATCACCGACAGCCACTGCCACCTCGATTTCGAGAGCCTGCAAGAAGACCTGCCTGGCGTCATCGCCCGCGCGGCGGAGGCTGGCGTCACCCGCATGGTCACCATCTGCACCCGGCTAAAGAACGAGCCCAGCGTGCGCGCCATTGCCGAGGCGCATGAGCCGGTGTTCTACGCCGCAGGCACCCATCCGATGTCCGCCGCGGAAGAGCCGATGGCTACGGTCGACGAACTTCTCGCCCTGACCCAGCACCCCAAAATGGTCGGCATCGGTGAGACCGGCCTCGACTACCACTACACCGCCGAGAGTGCCGAGGTGCAAAAGACATCCCTGCGGATCCATATTGCGGCGGCGCGGGAAAGTGGCCTGCCGCTGATTATCCACGCCCGCGATGCGGATGACGACATGGCCCGCATCCTGCGCGAGGAACATGCGAATGGCGCCTATAGCTGCGTCATGCATTGCTTCTCCTCCTCCGCTGAACTGGCCCGTGCCGCGCTCGATCTGGGGTTCTACCTATCGATGTCCGGCATCACCGCTTTTCCCAAATCGCAGGATCTGCGCGATATTTTCGCCGCCGCCCCGCTCGACCGTATTCTGGTGGAAACCGACGCGCCCTATCTCGCCCCGCCACCGCATCGCGGCAAACCGAATGAACCTGCCTTTACCGCCCATACCGCCCGCCGCGCGGCTGAGACCTTTGGCCTCGACAACGCCGATTTCGCGGCCCGCACGCAGGAGAATTTCGAGCGTCTCTTCGCGAAAGCCGCCGCTTGGGAGCCTGCGCGCTGATGGCCGACCTGCGGGTGACCATATTGGGCTGCGGCTCCTCCGGCGGGGTTCCGCGGATCGGCGGCCATTGGGGCGCTTGCGACCCGAATGAGCCCAAGAACGCCCGCCGCCGCTGCTCGATCCTTGTGGAGCGGGTGACGGAGGCAGGCACCACCACCGTCTTAATCGACACCTCCCCCGACATGCGCAGCCAGCTGTTGGACGCAGGCATCGGGCGGCTCGATGCGGTGATCTACACCCATTCCCACGCGGATCACGTTCACGGGCTGGACGATTTGCGCATGGTGGTGATGAACATGCGCGCGCGGCTGCCGGTCTGGGCCGATGCGCCCACGCGGGACGCGCTGATCGAACGGTTTGGCTATGCCTTCGTGCAGCCCGAATGGTCAAGCTATCCCCCCATCCTCGACATGCATGAGATCACCGGCGAGGTCAGCATCGACGGCCCGGGTGGCATGCTGAAATTCGCGCCCTTCACCGTCACCCATGGCAATATCGACGCACTCGGTTTTCGCTTTGACGATATCGTCTATCTGCCCGATGTCTCAGCCATCCCCGAGGACTGCTGGCCGATGATGGACAACCTGCGCTGCTGGATCGTCGACGCCCTGCGGCGGGAGCCGCATCCGACCCATAGCCATCTGGCGCAGACCCTTGGCTGGATCGACCGGGTGGCGCCGCAGACGGCGGTCCTGACCAATATGCACAACGACCTTGATTACCACACCGTCGCCGCAGAGACGCCGGATCACATTCAACCGGCCTATGACGGGCTGACCCTTCATTTCCCCCTTCCCCATTCAGACTAGGCAGCGCCGGGCGCGGGCCTGAGGGTCAGCGCCCCCGCCGCACCCCATAAGGCTCCTTTTAAGTGCAAACTCTTTTAGACGTCATTCTGCCGGTCTTTCTGGTCATCGGCTTTGGTTATGTTGCGGTCTGGCGCGGGCTCTTCCCCGTCTCTGGCATCGACGGGGTGATGAAATTCACCCAGAACTTCGCGATCCCCTGCCTTCTGTTCCAAGCCATCGCCCGCATTGACCTATCAAGCAGCTATGACCCGCGCCTTCTGGGCAGTTTCTACGGCGGCGCGGCGCTGTGTTTCGCGCTTGGCATCCTTGGCGCGCGGCTCTTGTTCCGCCGCGATTGGGAAGACAGCGTGGCGATCGGGTTTTGCTGCCTGTTCTCGAACTCGATCCTGCTGGGCCTCCCGATCACCGAACGCGCTTACGGGCCCGAGGCGCTGGCCGGGAACTATGCGATCCTGTCGTTCCACGCGCCCTTTTGCTACGGTTTGGGCATCACGGTGATGGAATTCGTGCGCAACCGCGGGCAATCGGGCCTGTCGCTACTGCGCAACGTGAGCCGGGCGATGTTTCGCAACGCGCTGGTTCTGGCGATCCTCGGGGGCTTTGCCGTTAACCTCAGCGGTCTTCCGATCCCCGGCGTGGTGGATGACGCGCTGTCGCTCATCGTCCGCGCCGCCCTGCCCGCCGCGCTCTTCGCGCTTGGCGGCGTGCTGCTGCAATACAAGCCCGAAGGCGACATGAAAGCGATCCTCATGGTCTGCGCCATCGCCCTTTTGGTGCACCCCGCGCTGGTCTGGAGCTTTGGCACCATGCTGTCGCTGCCGCAGGCCGGTTTCCGGTCCGGCGTGCTGACCGCGGCCATGGCACCGGGGTTCAACGCCTATATTTTCGCCAATATGTACGGCCGCGCGCGCCGTGTGGCGGCCAGCTCCGTGCTGATCGCGACGGGCAGTTCGATCCTGACGGTATGGCTTTGGCTCACGGTGCTGGGCTAAGCGAGTCACGCGCGAAAAGCCTGCGATATCTTTGATTTACCGGGTAAAGTGGTGCGGGTGAAGGGACTCGAACCCCCACGCCAAAGGCGCCAGAACCTAAATCTGGTGCGTCTACCAATTCCGCCACACCCGCACTGCACCAACCGGTGCCCGCGCTGATTAGCAAACCCGCGCGGCAGATGCGAGAGCAAAAAAGCACAAGACATTAACCGGATGTTTGCATATGGTTGGTGATACCTGAGGCAGGTACAATAGAAAGAGACGCCCATGAAACCGAATACGGTCGGGTGCGTAGGCGGCAAAGATCGCCATGGGGGGCAGTTTTCCCCTTTCGCTGCGCTGGACACCGGTCTTGTGCAGGGCGCCCTTATTTTGACGCTGGATGGTGAAATCCCGGTTGAGTATCTCTCGGTCGGGGATCGTGTCATTACGCGCGACAGTGGCTTTGCAAAAATCCTTCATATTCAACGCACGACCCGCAGTGTGCGGCGCATCGCGCTGGCGGCGGGATCGCTGGGCCACACGCGGCCCGAACGCGACGTCGCCCTCGCCGGGGATCAGATGGTGCTGGTACGCGATTGGCGCGCGCGGGCCCTTTTCAATTCCGAACGCGCCTTGGTCGCGGCGCGGGCCTTGGTCGACGATGAATTCATCACCGATCTGGGGGAGGAAGAAACGACCCTGATCCAGATATTCTGCGACGGCCCGCATGTGATCTACGCCGATGGGCTGGAGCTTGGCACCGCCGATGCCGCCCGCGCCCGCGGCGCGGTGTTGCACGCGGCCTAAACCCCCAAGTCCCGCAACACCTGCGGCATCAGGTCGGGCAGGTCTTCGGCGATCAGCCCCGGCCCATGCAGCAGCGCTGCCTCGGCATGTATCCATGCCGCGGTGGAGGCTGCTTCGACCGGGGCGTTCCCCCGCGCAAGCAGCCCGGTGATAAGCCCCGCCAAGACATCGCCCGCCCCTGCAGTGGCCAGCCAAGGGGTCGCACGGTCTTGGGTCGCGCTATGGCGCCGCACTTCTCCACCGGGCGTCGCGATGATCGTTTCCGGCCCTTTCAACAGGATCACGCAGCCGAACCGCGCGGCAGCCTCGCGCGTGGCCTGCGCCTTGGCCCCCTCCTCCTCGGCCTTTGCCGCCTCGGCGAAATCCGGGGCCAGCCGAGCAAACTCCCCCATATGGGGCGTCAGAACGCAGCCTTCATGCAAGGCGTCGCGCAGGTCGGCATCTCGCGACAGCAGGGTGATCGCATCGGCGTCCAAGACGATATGCGGCGCGGCGAGGGCTGCTTTGACAAGCCCCGGTGCGCGCGCGCCCAATCCCAAGGCGGGCCCGAGGCAGAGCGCGTTGATCCGGCTGTCTTCGAGCGTTTCGGACAATGCCGCGCCATCCGGTATCCGCTGCAGCATGACCGCCGTGAGTTGCATCGCCGCTTCAAGCTGCGCGGCGGGCGGCACGCCCAAGGTCACGGCCCCTGCCCCGATCCGCAGCGCCCCGCGCGCCGCCATACGCGCGGCCCCGGTCTGACCCGGCCCGCCGGATAGGACGAGCGCATGGCCGTGGTCATATTTATGCCCCGGCTCTTTGCGCAGTAAATCGACGTTCAGGCTCTCGCGGGTGATCTCGGAAATACGCATGTAAGGGGATCTAGCAACTGGCGCCCAAAGGTACAGCCCGGAGCCGATTCACCAATGCTCATTTTTTAGGCACGTTGCGCAAATTATCAGCGGCCCTTGGCAAATGCATCCGCCGCGCCATGTTACCCCCTGCCCGGCGCTGGACGTTACGCGGGCGGGATGCTCTGTCGAAACCAGAGCATAAATGCGCGGGAATTGTCAGGGGATTACCATGAAAAAGATCGAAGCCATCATCAAGCCGTTCAAACTCGACGAAGTCAAAGAAGCCCTTCAAGACGTGGGTGTTCAAGGTCTGAGTGTGATTGAAGTGAAAGGCTTCGGCCGCCAGAAAGGCCACACCGAGCTCTATCGCGGTGCGGAATATGTTGTAGATTTCCTTCCCAAAGTGAAGGTCGAAGTGGTATTGGATGACGATCAGGTCGATGCCGCTATCGAGGCCATCGTCGACGCCGCCAAGACGGAGAAAATCGGTGACGGCAAAATCTTCGTTTCCCCTGTTGAACAAACAATTCGCATCCGTACCGGTGAATCCGGTTCAGACGCGCTTTGACAACGGCCCTCGGGCCCAGACTACGAATAGACCATAAAGGACCTACACGATGGATACCCAGGAATTCCTGAGCAAAATCAAAGATGAAGGCATCGAATATGTCGACATCCGCTTTACCGACACCCGCGGCGCCTTGCAGCACGTTACCATCGTGAGCGATCTGGTCGACGAAGACTTCCTCGAAGAAGGCTTCATGTTCGACGGCTCCTCCATCGCAGGTTGGAAAAGCATCGAAGCCTCCGACATGAAGCTGATGCCCGACGTCAGCACCGCCTATGTTGACCCCTTCTATGCCGAAACCACGATCTGCCTGCACTGCTCCATCGTTGAGCCCGATACCGGCGAAAGCTATGAGCGTGACCCCCGTGGCACCGCTGAAAAGGCCGAAGCCTATCTGCGTTCCTCCGGCATTGGCGACAACGCCTACTTTGGCCCCGAGGCTGAGTTCTTCCTCTTTGACAACGTGAAATTCTCGAACGAAGTCAACAAGGTATCCTACGAAGTTGACGCATCCGACGGCTCGTGGAACACCGACACCGACTATGAGATGGGCAACATGGGCCACCGCCCGGGCCTCAAAGGCGGCTACTTCCCGGTGAACCCGGTGGACGAAGCGCAAGACCTGCGCGCCGAGATGCTCTCGACCATGAAGCGCCTTGGCATGAAGGTCGACAAGCACCACCACGAGGTTGCCTCCTGCCAGCACGAGCTGGGTCTGATCTTTGGTGAGTTGACCAAACAGGCGGATGAAATCCAGAAGTACAAATATGTGATCCACAACGTGGCCCACGCCTATGGCAAATCGGCGACCTTCATGCCGAAGCCGGTCTTTGGCGACAACGGCTCGGGCATGCACGTGAACATGTCGATCTGGAAAGACGGCAAGCCGCTGTTTGCGGGCGACAAATATGCCGACCTCAGCCAAGAAGCGCTGTGGTTCATCGGCGGCATTCTGGCCCACGCCAAATCGCTCAACGCCTTCACCAACCCGACGACCAACAGCTACAAGCGTCTGATCCCGGGTTTCGAAGCGCCCGTTCTGCGCGCCTACTCCGCGCGTAACCGTTCGGGCTGCGTGCGTATCCCGTGGACCGAAAGCCCCAAAGCCAAGCGCGTTGAGGCCCGCTTCCCCGATCCGGCGGCGAACCCCTATCTGGCATTCTCCGCCCTACTGATGGCCGGCCTTGACGGCATCAAGAACAAGATCGACCCGGGCGAGGCGATGGACAAGAACCTCTATGACCTGCCCGCGGAAGAGCTGGCGGACATCCCGACAGTGGCCGGTTCGCTGCGCGAGGCGCTGGACGAGCTGTCCAACGACATGGACTATCTGCTGGCCGGTGACGTGTTCACCCGCGACCAGATCGAAGGCTATATCGGGTTGAAGATGGAAGAGGTTCTGAAGTTCGAACAGACCCCGCACCCCGTTGAATTCGGCATGTACTACAGCTGCTGACGCGACGTTCGTCCCCACGGGACGGTGAGAGAAATTCGAAAGGGCGCGGTTCATTCCGCGCCCTTTTGCATGGCACCCCGCGGAACAGAGCCTGCCCTACCGCGTTGGCTTGGCAGAGCAGCAAGAAAAGGGGTGCGCATCATGGCCGAGGATTCAACGGCGCTGACGGATGTTGTCGATGAGTTGAAAGACGCGTCCAAGGGGAAAGACACCGTTGAAGTTGGCCAGTTGATCAACGCGCTTGACCAACGCGGCTATGGCCCCGCCCTTGCCGTGCTGCCGCTGATGGAGCTTACCCCCCTTGGCGGCATCCCCGGCTTTCCCACTGCGCTGGCCATTCTGGTGGGGCTCCTCGCCCTGCGGATGCTGCTGGGGTATGAGCATTTCTGGGCCCCCAACTGGCTGCGCAAGCGCACATTGGATACCGACAAGGTGCTGAAATCCGTCGAATGGCTGCGGCCCGTCTCGCAATGGATCGACGACAAGCTACAGGCCCGGCTGTCGCGCATCGCAGGCGCCACCGGTCAAAAGGTTGCCTGTGTCGTCATCCTTTGCCTGTGCTTTGCCGTTCCCCCGCTTGAGGTTGTACCCTTCGCCACCTCCGCGCCGATGATCGTGATTTCCATCTTCGGGCTGGCGCTGCTCTATCGCGACGGTCTGCTGATGCTGCTGGGCTTTGTCGGCGCCGGGATCGCGGCTTTTGCAGGTGCCTCCTATTTTCTGGGCGGCTGACCGCCCCGCGCCGCATCATTGCCACAAAAGGGCCATAGCGCCCAAGCAATCTTAACCACGACCCTGCAGAGGAAACGGATAAGATGGCGATTTCCACGACGACATTTAATGAACGGCTGCTGCGCATCGAACAGCGCGCCAAACGCGCCGACAACAAACACCGCCGCGCCAAGCGTAGCCGCAAAGGGCTGATGTTTATGGTTACAGTCGGCTTGCTATTCGGCGGGGCGAGCTTTGCTCAGGACAGCGCACCACAGGTCAACGTCTGGGCGGGCACCGCCATGGAATATATCCGCGCCCTTCTGCCACGCTGACGGCCAAAGATTTCTCTTTCCTTTGCCAACCTAGTTGAACCGTTGCTTATATGGGCTAACCTTTGCTCGGCACACAGACGCAGAGGGTCAATCTCATGTTCAAAACACTTTTCATCACCACCGCGGCCATCTGCACCTTCATGGCCGCGCCGACTTTGGCCGCGCAATGCGGCAATACGGCCAATGGCTTTGAGGCATGGAAAGGCGCTTTCGCCCAAGAGGCCCGCGCCGCAGGCGTCGGCCAGCGCGGCTTGGACGCATTGGCAAGCGCGCGCTACGCCAATGGCACCATCGCCGCCGACCGGAATCAGAAATCCTTCAAATACTCCCTGTCCAAGTTCATGCAGGTGCGCGGCGCGGATACGATCGTGGCCCAAGGCCGCAAACGCAAAGCGCGCAATGCCGGACTCTATAACGCGCTTGAGCAGCGCTATGGCGTGCCTGCGGGGGTCTTGCTGGCGATCCACGGGATGGAGACGGGCTTTGGCGGCTTTATGGGCAATAGCGCTGTCGTCTCGGCCATCACCACGCTGGCCTATGACTGCCGCCGCTCCGACTTTTTCGTGCCCCATGCCATTGGCGCGCTGAAACTGGTCGACCGCGGCGCCATCACCTCCAACACCCAAGGCGCGAAACATGGTGAGCTGGGTCACACGCAATTCCTGCCCGGCAACGCGCTGCGCTATGGCGTTGACGGCAATGGCGACGGTCGGGTCGATTTCTACAATCAGGTCGACGCACTGGCCTCTACCGCCAATTTCCTGCGCCAGAAAGGCTGGCAGCCGGGGGCGGGCTATCAAGAGGGACAGCCGAACTTCCGCGTGATCCAAGCGTGGAACGCGGCGGGCGTGTACCAAAAGGCCATCGCCATCATGGCCAGCCGCATCGACGGCTAACAGCCCACTTAAACTATGTTAAGCGGCGGCGCGTCCCAATCGGGGCGCGCCGCTTGCGTTTGTGGGCTCGGCGGGCTTCTGCGCCCGTTTAATTCCTATAGGCCAAAGGGTTCCCAGCATTCTTTTGCCCCGGCGGGGGAACCGCCCGCGGCGTCAGTCGTTGGACTGTAGATAAGATAATTGCTGCAGACGAATGGAGGGACCCATGCACGGAATTTTCTACCTCATCGGCCTGATCGTGGTCGTTCTCGCGATCCTGAATCTCGTATTTTAAAGGAGGTTACCATGCCCGACAACAACACCACACAGACCCAAAGCGCCGCTGCCAAAGAGCAGGCGACCGCTGCAAAAGACAAAGCTGCCGCCGCCGCGAGCAACGCCGCTGAATCCGCCAAGGCACAGGCCCGCGACGTGGCCGACACCGTATCCGCCGAAGCGACCAACTATGCCTACCAAGCGCGCGACACCGCCGCTGACGAGGTCAAAGGCGTGGCCTCTGCCCTGCGCACCGCAGCTGATGAGCTGCGCAGCGGCTCCCCGCAGGAGCGCAGCTTTAGCCAGCTGGCCGACGGCCTTGCCGATGTCTCTGACAGCATGCGCGACAAGGACTTGGGCGAAATGATGGGCGACCTGAACGGTTTCGCCAAGCGCAACCCGATGGTCTTCCTCGGTGGCGCTGCCCTTTTGGGCTTCGTGGCAACCCGTTTCGCCAAAGCCTCCAGCGATCGGCCTCAGGGCGGCTACGGCGGCACCGGCGTCGAATATGACGACGACGACCGCATCGACCGCCCCATGACCGGCACGCCGCCCACCGGTGCTGCCAGCACCGTGCCCGGCCGCACCGCCGCTCAGCCGACAACTCAGCCTGCCGCGCCCAATGTCGTTACAGGAGATAAAGTATGACCACCGAAAGCAACAAATCCGCCGGGAGCCTGCTGACCGAAGCCCTCTCCCACGTCAGTTCGCTGATGCGCAAAGAGGTCGATCTGGCCCGCGCCGAAGTGAATGAGAACCTGAAACATGCGGGCGTGGCTATTGGCCTGATCGTCGGCGCCGTAGTTGTGGCCCTGACTGCACTGAACGTGTTGAGCGCCGCCCTCGTGGCCGCCCTGACCGAAGCTGGCATCGCCGCCGGTTGGTCTGCCGTGATCGTCGGCGTTCTTCTGGCCATCGTCGCCTATGTGATGATCCAGAAAGGCACCAATGATCTGAAACTCAGCAGCCTTGCGCCCACCCGCACCGCCAAAAACGTCAAGCGTGACGCAGAGACCATGAAGGAGGTCTACGATGACAAATGACTCCAGAAACCCCGAAGAAATTGAACGCGAGATTGAACGGGAGCGCGCCGGTCTGGCCGATACGCTGGACGACTTGCAAGACCGCTTTTCGGTCGAAGGCATCGCGCGTCAGTTCTCTGACCAGTTCCGCGAGCATGGCGGCGACTGGGGTCGCTCCATCTCTGACGCGGCCAAGCGCAACCCGGTCGCATTGGCGCTGACAGGTGCGGGCCTTGCGTGGATGATGTTCGGCAGCGGCAACAACCGTGACCGCCGAGGCTACGAAGGTCTGGACCGCGATCGCGCACATCCCGTGCCGGTGCCGGTGACCAATACCGAAAACCGCCCCGCCGTGCGCGACGCGCGCCGTTCCTCTGCCCCCGCGAGCGCCTATGCCACCAGCTATGGCTCCGAACGCGGCGCTGCCGATGATGTGCCCGCTTGGGCCCGTGACGTGCATCACGAGGATGATGATGGCCGCGGCTTCGGCGATCGTGCCCGCTCTGCCGCAGGCAGCGTGAAAGGGGCCGCAGGCTCCGCCGCGAGCGGTGTCTCCGGTGCCGCAGGCTCTGCCGCTGGCAGCATCAAGGGCGCTGCAAGCTCGGCCGCCGGTCGTGCCCGCTCTGCCGGGTCATCGGTCGCCAGCGGTGCCCGCTACGCCCGTGACCGCGCGTCCTATGGCGCAAGCTCTGCCGTGGACAGCATCCGCAGCACCGCCAGCGGCGCCGCCCATAGCGTGCGTGACAGCGCCAATGCCGCCAACGAGCGTGCCTATGCCCTGCGCGACCGTCTGTCGGAAGGCACCGAGAACATGACCGCTGAAGCGCGTGAGCGCATCGTGATGGCCCGTGCCCGCGCTGTGGATGCGTGGAACGCCAGCGGCCGCTATGCCCGTCAGGGCGGTGAGCGTGCCTCGGACATGTTCGAAGAGCATCCGATGGTCGCCGGTGCGCTGGCCCTCGCAGTGGGTGCCGCAATCGGCGCCGCCCTGCCCCGCAGCCGCACCGAAGACGCCTATATGGGCGAGCACAGCGATGCGCTCTTTAACGAAGCCGAGCGTATTTACGCGGAAGAGCGTGACAAGCTGGGCAAGGTCGCCAAGGCCGCGACGGATGAGGCAGGCAAGGTCTTGAAAGAGACCAAAGACAACGCCGATGCCGCCGCCGATGAAGAGACCGCCGCCGATGCCGCCGTGAAAAAGGCAAAGGAAAGCGGTCAGCGCGTCGCGGACGCCGCTAAAAGCGAAGCTGACAAGCAAAAGCTCGGCGACGTGAAGAGCTAAGCCAAGCCACGCCCGCTCCCGACCTCGGGGGCGGGCATATTTTACGATACGAATTCAACGTCAAAGGACCAGATATGGCGCGCGGACGGAAAGCGGAAACGCCGATGGAGATACCGGCCCCCGGATGGAAAGACATCCTGTTGCGGGTCAAGGATGAGATCGCCGCCGATCACGTGTCGCTTGTCGCCGCTGGTGTCGCCTTTTACGCGCTGCTGGCGATTTTCCCTGCCGTGACCGCCTTGATGGCCCTCGCCGGATTGGTGATGGAGCCCGCGCAGGTCACCGCGCAGCTTGAATCCCTTACCAACCTCATTCCCGAAGAAGCCGCCAATATCATCCTCGGCCAAGCCGTCGCCGTGACCGGGTCGGAAGAGACGGGTCTGGGCTGGGCCTTCTTGATCGGTCTGGCACTCGCGCTCTACTCCGCGTCCAAGGGCGTGGGCAGTCTGATGGAGGGTCTAAACGTCGCCTATGACGAGGATGAGACCCGCGGTTTCGTCTCCAAACTGATCTGGACACTTGGCCTCACCCTCATGTTGATCGGCGTGCTGCTCTTGGGCCTTGCGGCCACGTTGGCTGTGCCCGCTGTGGTCGCCTTTCTCGCCCTACCCGATTGGGTCGAGACGCTGCTCACCTACGGCAGTTGGGTGTTGCTGGCCGCACTTACCGCGCTCGCACTGGCCGTGCTTTACCGCTACGGCCCCGCCCGCGACGATGCGGAGTGGAAATGGCTCACCCCCGGCTCCATCATCGCCTGCATCTTGTGGATCGTCGCCTCCATCGGGTTTTCGATCTACGTCAGCAACTTCGGCAGCTACAATGAAAGTTTCGGCAGCATGGCCGGGGCGATCATCCTGCTGATGTGGCTTTGGATCTCGGCCTTCATCGTGCTTCTGGGGGCTGAGTTCAACTCCGAGATGGAGGCCCAGACCCGCAAGGACAGCACCACCGGCCCGGATGAGCCGATGGGCCAACGCGACGCGGTCAAAGCCGATAAGCTGGGCCGCGCGAAGGGCAAATAGGAGAGTTCTCATGGCACCGCGCGCACTTTGGAAAGGTCAACTTCGCCTCTCGCTGGTGTCCATCCCGGTCGAGATATTCTCGGCCACCAAGACCAGTTCCAAAGTCTCTTTTCGGCAAATTCACAAGCCCTCGGGCAAGCGGGTCCGCTATGAGAAATCCGTGCCTGGCATCGGCCCGGTCAAGGCCGAGGATATTGTCAAAGGCTATGAGGTCGGCAGCGACGAATATATCCTCCTCGACCCTGATGAGGTGGATGAGATCAAGCTGGAGACGAAAAAGACTTTCGAGTTGGTGCAATTCGTCGATGCCTGCGAAATCTCTCCGCTCTATTTTGACAAACCCTATTACATCACCGCTTCCGACGATCTGGCCCAAGACGCCTACCGCGTGGTGCGCGATGCGCTGCGCCAATCCGGCAAGGTTGGGTTGGGGCAGGTCACCATGCGCGGCAAGGAATATCTGGCCTGCGTCAAACCCTGCGGAGACGGGCTGTTGATGGAAACGCTGCACTACGCTGATGAACTGCGCGAGGCGGATCAGATTTTCACCGATATCGAGGACGACAAGACCGACAATGAACTGCTCGATGTCGCGACCTCGCTGATCGACAAGAAAACCGCGCCTTTCGACGCCTCAGCCTATACAGACAAATATGCCGAAGCGATGCAAAAGCTGTTGGATGCCAAGGTAAAGAACAAGAAGACCCCGCGCGTGCAGACCGGAGATGACAGCGCCACTGAGGGCGAGAATGTGATCGACCTCATGAACGCGCTGAAAGAGAGCCTGAAAGAAGCGGGCGGCGGGAAATCCAGCGCCAAGAAAAAGGCGCCGCGTAAGAAAGCCTCGTGATGGCCAAATCCCCAGACAGGCTGGCCAGCTACAACGCCAAACGTGATTTCGAGGCGACAGCGGAGCCGCGCGGCCAGATCGGCGGCGGCGCGGGGCAAAGCTTTGTCGTTCAGAAACACGATGCCACCCGCCTGCACTATGATTTTCGCCTTGAATGGGAGGGGGTGCTGCTAAGTTGGGCCGTCACCAAAGGCCCCTCCCCCGATCCGTCGGAAAAACGTCTTGCCGTGCGGACGGAGGACCATCCGCTTGACTATGGCGGCTTTGAGGGGACGATCCCCAAGGGGCAATATGGCGGCGGTACGGTCATGCTTTGGGACCGGGGCACATGGATGCCGCAGGGCGATGTGGCCAAGGGGCTGAAAGACGGCAAGCTCAAGTTCACGCTGCAAGGCCAGCACATGCAGGGCGGTTGGACGCTGGTGCGGATGCGGGGCCGGGAAAAACGCGAGAATTGGCTGCTGATCAAAGAGCGCGACGATTATGCCCGCGATCGGCCCGATGGGCTAACCAAAGGCACCGCCCGGTCGATCACCACGGGCCGCACCATGGCCGAGATCGCCAAAGACGCCCCCGCCAAAAAGGTCGCCGACCCGCGCCCCAAGCGCAAAGGCAAGAACCCCGCTTTCGTCAAACCCCAGCTTGCCACCCTTGTTGCCGATGCGCCCGAGGGCGACGGCTGGATGCATGAGACGAAGTTCGACGGCTACCGCTGTCTGGTGTCCCTGGGCAAGAAAGGCACGCGGCTTTTCACCCGCTCCGGCAAGGATTGGACCGATAAGTTCGGCGCGCTCGGAGCCGCCTTTGATCCGCTGCCCTGCGACCGGGCGCTGTTGGACGGAGAGGTCATGGCGGCCAAGATCAACGGCTCGGCCTTCTCTTCGCTGCAAAAGGCGCTGAAAGAGGGACATCCGCTGGTCTTTTACGCCTTCGATCTGCTGTCGCTCGACGGTGAGGATTTTCGCGACGCACCGCAGATGGACCGCCGTGCGCGTCTGGCGCAGTTGCTATCCGGCGTGCCCGCAGGCGGGCCGCTGCGGCTGAGCGAGCATGTCATCGGCCATGGTCCCGAAGTCTTCGACCGCGCCTGCAAAGCCGGAGCTGAGGGGATCATCTCCAAACGCGTTGACGCGCCCTATACTGGCAGGCGCAGCAAAAGCTGGCTCAAGGTCAAATGCACCCGGCGGCAGGAATTCATCATCATCGGCTATTCCCCCTCCGACAAAAAGGGCCGGGCCTTTGCCTCGCTCCTGCTGGGCAGCCATGAGGGCGGCGAAATACGCTACAAGGGCCGCGTCGGCACGGGGTTCTCTGAGGAGGGCATGGCCGACCTCGCCCGCGCCATGACCGCCCGCAAGACCCCGCCCGCGAGCGATGTGCCAACGGAGGTGGCGCGCGATGCCAAATGGGTCCGCGCCGATCTGGTGGCCGAGGTCGATTTTGCCGAGTTTACCGCCGATGGCGTGATCCGGCACGGCAGTTTTCTGGGCCTGCGCGAGGATAAGGACGCGGGCAGCGTGACCTTGGAGGAACCGCAAGAGGAGCCTAAAATGGATAGCGACAGCAAGATCGGCGGCGTGCAGATCAGCAACGCCGACCGCAGAGTCTTCCCCGATGCGGGCTGCACCAAAGGTGATGTGGCACGGCATTACGAACGTGTCGGGGCGCGGATGATCGACCTCATGGGCCACCGCCCGCTGTCACTCTTTCGCTGCCCTTCGGGGATTGACGGGCAATGTTTCTTTCAAAAACACGACAGCGGCGGGATGCCCGACGCGCTGTCGCGCGTCTCGATCGAGGAAAGCGATGGCGACGCGGCGGATTACCTCTATGCCACGCGCCCCGAAAGCCTGATCGCGGCAGCGCAGATGGGCAGTTTGGAATATCACATCTGGGGCGCGCGGGTGGATCGGCTGAACCGCCCCGACCGGCTGGTCTTTGACCTCGACCCCGATGAAGGGTTGGACTGGGCCGATGTTCGCGCGGCAGCGTTTGAGCTGCGCGATGCGCTGGCGGCCCTCGGCCTGCAATCGGGGGCCATTGTCACCGGCGGCAAGGGCGTGCATGTCTGGCTGGCCCTGCGCCGCACGCGCGGTTGGGAGACGGTCAAACTTTTCGCCAAGACCTTTGCGCATGTCATGGCCGCGCAAGACCCCGACCGCTATGTCGCGACCATGTCCAAGGCCAAGCGCAAGGGCCGGATTTTCATCGACTGGCTGCGCAATGAACGCGGTGCCACGGCCATCGCGCCCTACTCCCTTCGCGCGCGTCCCGGTGCGCCGGTTGCCGTGCCGGTGACTTGGGAGGAATTAGAGGCGCTCGACAGCGCGAATGGCTTCCACATAGGCGATATGGCCGCGCGGCTGGATCAGCCCTGCCCGGCGCTGGCGGTGCAGGAGGATCTGCAATCGCTGACCGATGGGGTGATCGATAAGTTGCAGGAATGGTCTGAAACGTGAGGCAAGATTGGCCGCGAGGGTGCGCGGCCAATTTCGTTTCACTGCCCGAGCGCTTGGCCCAGATCGGCACCAAGGTCTTCGACATCCTCGATCCCGACCGACAGGCGCAACAGCCCTTCGGGGATCCCGGTATGCGGCTCGATCGTGTGGCGATGCTCGACAAGGCTTTCCACCCCGCCGAGCGAGGTCGCGCGGTGGAACAGCTGCAACCGCCCCGCCGCTTTCAACGCCGCCTCGGCCCCGCCTTTGACGACAAAGGACAAGAGCCCGCCATAGCCCCCGCGCATCTGCTGCGCGGCCAGCGCATGGCCGGGGTGGTCCGGCAGGCCGGGGTACATAACCTGTTCCACCTGCGGATGATCCGACAGGAACTCGGCTAAGGCCATGGCATTGCGTGACATTTCGCGCATCCTGAGCGGCAGGGTCCGCATCCCACGCGCAAGCAGCCACGCCTCCATCGGGCCGATCACCGCGCCCGCCTCGTTCCGGTCATCGCGGATCATCTGCCAGCGCGGTGCTTCTGCGTCCTTGGTGGCCAGCGAACCTGCCAGAACGTCGGAATGGCCGTTGATCCCCTTGGTCGCCGAATGCATCACGATATCCGCGCCATGCTCCAACGGGTGGCTCAGCACCGGCGAGGCTGCTGTGCTGTCGACCACCAGCGTCGCGCCCACTTCATGCGCGGCGGCGGCGGCCCCGGCAATATCGGTGATCCGCAGCCATGGGTTCGAGGGCGTCTCGATCAGGCAGAGGTCAGGCTTTTCGGCGCGGCACAGGGCGGCAAAGGCATCAAGGTCGCTTGCCTCCACCTCATGCAGCGCGATCTGCCGCCGGGCGCAGAAATCGCGGATCCATTTCGTCGTGCCCCAGTAAATCTGGCTCTGCACCACCACGCTCGCCCCATTGGGCACGGTGCGAAAGACCGCCGCGATGGCCGCCATGCCCGAGGGGAAGATCAGCGTCTCGTCGGCCCCTTCGAGCGCGTTGAGCAGACGCTCCGCCACGCGGGTGTTTTCGTTATGCGAGCGCAGATAGACGTTGTCAGGATTGACCAGATCGTAATTCTCGTCCCGCAGATAGGTGGTGGCGAATTGCACCGGCGGCACCACCCCGCCTGACGCGGGATCGACGGCGCCCGCGGCTTGGGCCGCGATGGTGGCAGGGTGCAGGTTCGGTTTGGGGGGCTGGGCCAAGATATGTCTCCGACAGGGGTTTTGCACAAGTCGTATACAAAGCAACAACCGGGGGCAAATGCGATCACGCGCAGTGCTTTCGCGTCACGCTTGGGTGAGCGCGCGGCCCCGGCCCTTGATCCGCCCGCTAGAGATGTCACCTTTAGGCCAAGCAAATTGGAGAGCCTCATGGCAATCGAACGCATCACTTTTCCCGGCCCGGGCGGCACGGAACTCTCCGCACGGTTGGACATGCCGGAGGGGCCGCATTTAGCGACCGCGCTTTTCGCGCATTGTTTCACCTGCGGCAAAGACATCCCCGCCGCGCGGCGCATCGCGGGTCGTTTGGCGGCGATGGGGATTGCGGTGCTGCGCTTTGACTTCACCGGGCTGGGGCATTCAGAGGGCGATTTCGAAGAGACGTCGTTCTCGTCCAACGTCGATGATCTGCTCGCCGCTTGCCGCTATCTGTCGGGCCGTGACATGGCCCCCGCCCTTTTGATCGGCCATTCACTGGGCGGCGCGGCGGTTCTAAAAGCCGCCGCACAACTGCCCCATGTCAGCGCCGTCGCCACGCTCGGCGCGCCTTTCGATCCGGCCCATGTGACCCATAACTTTGCCGAGAGCCTGCCCGAGATTTCGGAAAATGGGAGCGCCGAGGTCAATCTCGGCGGGCGGCCCTTTACCATCAGTCAGGGGTTCATCGACGATCTGCAGGGGGCCACGCTCGCCCCCGATATCGCTGGGCTGAAAGCCGCGCTGCTGGTGATGCACGCGCCGCGCGATGAGATCGTCAGCATCGACAACGCCGGACAGATTTTCATGGCCGCGAAACACCCCAAAAGCTTCGTGACCCTCGACGACGCCGACCACCTGATCACCCGCCCACGCGATGCCGAATATGCGGCAGAGATCATCGCCACATGGGCGGATCGCTACATGTCGTTGAAATCCCCCGCCCCGCCCCCCGGCGCGCCCGAAGGCATCGTGCGCGTTACCGAAGCGGATGCCGATGGGTTCTTGCAAGATGTGAACGCAGGCCCGCATCACCACGTGCTGGCGGATGAGCCGCGGGCCTATGGCGGCACCAACCGCGGCATGTCGCCCTATGGGTTTTTGTCTGCCGGATTGGGGGCTTGCACCTCGATGACCATCCGCATGTATGCCCGGCGCAAGGGCTGGCCGCTCGACGGCGTGAGCGTGGATGTCTGCCACGACAAAGTGCACGCGCAGGACGCATGCACCGGCGCGGCAGAGAAGATCGACATTTGGCGGCGGCGTATCCGGCTGGAGGGGAAATTGAGCGAGGAGCAGCGGCAGCGGTTGTTGGAGATCGCGGATAAATGCCCGGTGCATCGGACGCTGGAGCGGAGTTCGACGGTGGTGACCGAACTGCTTTAGCTACAACAGGTTTACCATCCCGTCCCAGAATCAAGCCGCAGGCGCCGAGCCATCGTCACCCTCCCCCCTCAGACTTGTCCTTAACCCCAAGTCAGTCTATGCCGCCCTTGACCCATCCCCTGTCCTAAAAAGGTGCGCGCATGATCCCCCGCTACTCCCGTCCCGATATGGTTGCCGTCTGGTCGCCGGAAACGAAATTCCGCATCTGGTTCGAGATCGAGGCCCATGCCTGCGACGCCATGGCCGATCTGGGCACCATCCCGCGCGAAAACGCCGACGCCGTGTGGAAAGCCAAAGACGTCGAGTTCGACGTGGCCCGCATCGACGAGATCGAAGCCGTGACCAAACATGACGTCATCGCCTTCCTCACCCATCTGGCCGAACATGTCGGCAGCGATGAGGCGCGTTTCGTGCATCAGGGGATGACCTCCTCCGACGTGCTCGACACTTGTTTCAACGTGCAACTGACCCGTGCCGCCGACCTGCTGCTCGACGGTATGGACAAGCTGCTCGCCGCGCTGAAGAAACGCGCGCTTGAGCATAAAGACACCGTGCGCGTGGGCCGCAGCCACGGCATCCACGCAGAACCCACCACCATGGGCCTCACCTTTGCCCGTTTCTATGCCGAGATGGACCGCAACCGCGCCCGCCTCGTCGCCGCGCGTGAGGAGATTGCCACCGGTGCGATCTCGGGCGCTGTCGGCACTTTCGCCAATATCGACCCGCGCGTCGAAGAGCATGTCTGTGAGAAATTGGGCCTCAACCCCGAGCCGATCTCGACCCAAGTCATCCCGCGCGACCGTCATGCGATGTTCTTTGCCACGCTCGGCGTCATCGCCAGCAGCATCGAAAACGTCGCGATCGAGATTCGCCATATGCAGCGTACCGAGGTGCTGGAAGGGGCGGAATTCTTCTCCATGGGGCAAAAAGGCTCCTCGGCCATGCCGCATAAGAAGAACCCGGTGTTGACCGAGAACCTGACTGGGCTTGCCCGCCTCGTGCGCATGTCGGTGATCCCGGCGATGGAAAACGTGGCGCTTTGGCACGAGCGCGACATCTCGCATTCCTCTGTCGAGCGCGGTATCGGGCCCGATGCCACCGTGACGCTGGACTTCGCCCTGCACCGTCTGGCGGGCGTCGTCGACAAGATGCTGATCTTCCCCGACAACATGCTGGAGAACATGAACAAATTCCCCGGCCTTGTGATGAGCCAGCGGGTGCTTCTGGCCCTGACCCAAGCGGGTGTGAGCCGCGAAGATGCCTATTCCATGGTCCAGCGCAATGCCCTGAAAGTCTGGGAAGAACGTCTCGATTTCCGCGAATTGCTGCTGGCCGATGAAGAGGTCGTCGCGGCCCTTGGCGAAGATGGCATCAACGAGAAATTCGACATGGGCTACCACACCAAACATGTCGACACGATCTTCAAACGCGTCTTCGGCGAATAACGCGCGGATCGTAACGCTTTGAGATTGGCGCGGGTGGGTGTACCCTATCCGCGCCTGTCAAAGGAGCAAACGACATGAAACTCGCACTGACACTCGGCGCCCTCATGGCGCTCACGGCCCCCTCCCTCGCCCTCGCCTTAGGCTGCGTCCATGACAAACAGGTCATGACCTGTGCGGAGGGTATGAAACTCGACATTAGCAGCGGCACCTGCGTGCCGGACGCCACCGCCTAAGCTTTCCACCGGCGGCAAAGTACAATGCCCCCTGCCCGGGCCTCTGACGGCTAACCCCGGCCTATGCGCCCGGCATGGCTTGTTGCGCGCTTCCGCGCAGGCTATGTCAGGAAAAGTTTAACAGCCTGTCAGAGCCCATGTCGGACCCAGCCACCAAAGTCAAAAAGCCCTACCCCTTCGGTCGCCGGGCCCGGCATTACCTAAGTAACCTGCTGATCGTCGGCATCATCCGCACGGCTTTGGCCCTGCCATATAAGACGCGGGTCGGCTTTGTCGGCGGATTGGTGCAGCATATTCTGGCCCCGCTCGCGGGCTACCGCCGCCGTGCGCTGGACAATCTTGAGCATGTCTGGCCCGAGATGCCGCTTGCCCGGCGTGAGGAGATTGCCACCCGCTGCCTCAACAATCTCGGGCGGTCTTTTATCGAGAATTACTCTGCCGAGGACTTTCCCAAACGCATGGCCAAGGTGGCCCCACAGGGGCCGGGCATGGCGGCGCTGGAAGAGGCCAACCGCACGGGCCAGCCGGTGATCCTCGTGACCGGTCATTACGGCAATTACGAAGCGGCGCGGGCCTCTCTCGTGGCGCGGGGCTATGACATCGGCGGGCTCTACCGCGAGATGAAAAACCCTTATTTCAACGCGCATTACGTCAAAACACTCGAAGCCTTCGGTGGGCCGGTGTTTCCGCAAGGGCGGCGCGGCACGGCGGGCTTCGTGCGGCATCTGAAACAAGGCGGGCGGCTGGTGCTGCTGTTCGACCAACATGTCATCCGCGCGCCGATCCTCGACTTTATCGGCAAGCCTGCCCGCACCGCCATCTCGGCGGCGGAACTGGCGCTGCGCTATGACGCGTTGCTGATCCCCTTTTACGGCATTCGTCAGGACGATGGCGTCAGCTTTGACGTGGTGCTCGAAGCGCCGGTGCCGCATAGCGATCCGATGACCATGACGCAGGCGCTAAACGACAGTCTGACCGCGCAGGTCACCAAGACGCCGGAACAGTGGTTCTGGGTGCACCGCCGCTGGCGGCCCCACGAAACCTAAGGGCGCGCCTTACTTGGCTCGCGCGGCGGCAAGGATCGCCCCCGGCCCGCCCTGCTCTTTGCGCTGAACGATGACCACGACGGGCAGATCGCCCTCGGCCTCGGCACGCAGCGACAGCGGCGCCGCCCCGTCCCAGTCCGCCAAGACCTGCCAGCCCTGCACCACGTTGCTGTGCTCCATGACATGGCCCGCGTTCTCACCCCGGGTGACCTTGGTCCGCTCCATCGGGGAATAGCGCAGCATGTGGATCTGGATCGGCCCCACGCCTTTGGCCAGGGGGTCTGCCGTGATCTTAACCGCTGCACCTGACCGCGCGACCGTCAGGGCCACCTGCGGCGCGGCCTCTGCATGACGTTCGACCGCGTCCATCAGTTTCATCGGTTTCGCGCCGACGATATCGGTCTGCCCCTGCACGATCAGCTCAGGCGTATAAACGCTGCGCCGCCCGCCGACAGCGGCATAGCCGCGCTGACGCTCGGCATGGGCCGGATCGCCAAAGGGATCCTCCCAGCCGATGTAATCCCAGTAATCCACATGCAGGGCGAGCGCGATGATATCCTCCCGCTCGGCCAATTCGGCGAGCATCGCATCGGCATCGGGGCAAGAGGAACAGCCCTGAGAGGTAAAGAGTTCGACCACCACAGGCTGCTCCTGCTGAGCCTGCAATGGCGCGGCCAGCAGGGAAAATGCGGCAAGGACGGGAAAAATCAGGGGCTTCATAAAATTCCAGACGGATCAATATCGCGGTGATGGGTTTGGTCTAACGGCTGGGAGGGTAAAATACCAATCAACCTTTGTTGAAACGGCCGTTAGCGCCCACAGCCGCATGCTGCGCATGATGCCCCCTTTGAAGTCGGTACACAATGGTATACAAAATCGCGCGAAACCGCCTGATAACAGTTGAACCGCCGCGCCCGTAGTGGCATTGAGACGGCAATCTAGCCACCCATCAGACCCCGAAGGGAGCCCGCCATGACAATCCAAGTCGGTCACGACAGTGCCAAGACACGGAAAACCCTCTCCGTTGGCAGCCAGAACGTCGCCTATTACTCCATCCCCGCCGCCGAAGCGGCTGGTCTGGGCGACTTCTCCAAACTGCCAGCGGCGTTGAAAGTCGTTCTGGAAAACATGCTGCGTTTTGAAGACGGCAAGACCGTCACGCAAGACGACATCAAGGCTTTTGCCGAATGGGCGACCAAGGGCGGCAAGAACCCGCGTGAGATCGCCTACCGCCCGGCCCGCGTGCTGATGCAGGACTTCACCGGCGTGCCGGCGGTGGTCGACCTTGCCGCGATGCGCGACGGTCTGGTGGCGCTTGGTGGCGACGCCGACAAGATCAACCCGCTGAACCCCGTCGACCTCGTCATCGACCACTCCGTCATGATCGACGAGTTCGGCAACCCGCGCGCCTTCCAGATGAACGTGGACCGCGAGTATGAGCGCAACATCGAGCGCTATACCTTCCTCAAGTGGGGTCAGAAGGCGTTTAACAACTTCCGCGTTGTGCCCCCCGGCACCGGCATCTGCCACCAGGTGAACCTTGAGTACCTCAGCCAGACCGTCTGGACCGACAAGGACCAAAACGGCGAAGAAGTGGCCTACCCCGATACGCTGGTGGGCACCGACAGCCACACCACCATGGTCAACGGCGCCGCCGTTCTGGGCTGGGGCGTCGGCGGGATCGAGGCCGAGGCCGCGATGCTGGGCCAGCCGATCTCCATGCTGATCCCCGAGGTCGTGGGCTTCGAGCTGACGGGCCGCATGATGGAGGGCACCACCGGCACCGACCTCGTGCTGAAAGTGGTTGAGATGCTGCGCGAAAAAGGCGTGGTCGGCAAATTCGTGGAATTCTACGGTGACGGCCTTGACCACCTGCCGCTGGCGGACCGTGCGACCATCGCCAACATGGCGCCTGAGTACGGCGCGACCTGTGGCTTCTTCCCGATCGACGATGAGACGCTGCGCTATTTGACCAACACCGGCCGCGACAAGGATCGCGTGGCGCTGGTCAAAGCCTATGCGCAGGAAAACGGCATGTGGCGCGATGCGGATTACGCGCCGGTCTACACCGACACGCTGAGCCTCGACATGGGCACCATCGTGCCTGCGATCTCGGGCCCCAAGCGTCCGCAGGACTACATCGCACTCGACAAGGCGCACACCGCTTTCGCCGAATACGTCAAAGGCATCCGCGAAGGCAAAGACACCTCCGCGAACTCCGAAATCCGTTGGGAAGGCGAAGGCGGCCAGCCCGAGCCGCAGGAAATCCCCGGTGACGAGGGCCACCACAACCGCGGCTATGTGATGACCGACGACGGCCATTACCAGCTGCATGACGGCTCCATCGTGATCGCTTCGATCACGTCCTGCACCAACACGTCGAACCCCTATGTGATGATCGGCGCGGGCCTCGTGGCACGCAAAGCGCGTGAACTGGGTCTGACCCGCAAGCCTTGGGTCAAGACATCGCTGGCACCGGGCTCTCAGGTCGTGTCGCATTACCTTGAGGCCGCGGGCCTGCAAGACGATTTGGACGCCATCGGCTTCAACCTCGTGGGCTACGGCTGCACCACCTGCATCGGCAACTCCGGCCCGCTGGAAGCGCCGATCAGCAAGGCGATCAACGACTATGACCTGATCGGCACCTCCGTGCTCTCGGGCAACCGCAACTTCGAGGGCCGGATCAGCCCCGACGTGCGCGCCAACTACCTCGCCTCCCCGCCCCTCGTGGTGGCCTATGCGCTGGTGGGTGACATGAACCACGACCTGACGAACAGCCCGCTGGGTCAGGACAAGAACGGCAATGACGTCTACCTGAAAGACATCTGGCCCTCGACGCAGGAAGTCGCCGAACTGGTCGAACAGACCGTGACGCGCGAAGCCTTCCAAGAGAAATACGCCGATGTCTTCAAGGGCGACGAGAAGTGGCAGGCGGTCGAGACCACCGACAGCAAGACCTACGATTGGCCGCCGCAGTCGACCTATGTTCAGAACCCGCCCTACTTCCAAGGCATGTCGCCTGAGCCGGGCACGATCTCGAACATCGAGGGCGCGAAAGTGCTGGCGGTGCTGGGTGACATGATCACCACCGACCACATCTCGCCCGCTGGCTCCTTCAAGGAAACCACGCCTGCGGGTCAGTATCTGACCGAGCGTCAGGTGCCGGTGCGGGAGTTCAACTCCTACGGTTCGCGTCGTGGTAACCACGAGGTCATGATGCGCGGCACCTTCGCCAACATCCGCATCAAGAACGAGATGCTGGACGGCGTTGAAGGCGGCTACACCAAGGGCCCCGATGGCGAGCAGACCTCGATCTTTGATGCCGCCATGGCGCATCAGGAGAACGGCACCCCGCTCGTGATCTTCGGCGGTGAACAGTACGGCGCGGGCTCCTCGCGCGACTGGGCCGCGAAGGGCACCGCCCTTTTGGGTGTGAAGGCCGTGATCGCCGAGAGCTTCGAGCGTATCCACCGCTCCAACCTCGTCGGCATGGGCGTCATTCCCTTCGAGTTCACCGGCGGCGACACCCGCAAGACGCTGGGCCTGACCGGCGAGGAGACCGTCTCGATCAAAGGGCTCGACACCATCAAGCCGCTGCAGGAAGTGCCCTGCGAGATCACGATGGCCGACGGCGGCACCAAGGAGATCACCCTCAAGTGCCGCATCGATACCGCAATTGAGATCGAATACATCGAGCACGGCGGCGTGCTGCACTACGTGCTGCGCAATCTGGCGAAATCGGCCTAAGCGCCAAACGCCACTGCGAAACAAATCAAGGAGCGGCCCCCGTGGGCCGCTCCTTTTTCGTTGCCTCAGGGCCTTGAGCGGGAACCTGCCCGCGCATCAAGGGTTGCCTTCCTAAGACGATAGCGTTCGAGGAAGGCACAGCAATGATAGCAGGTTACGCGCTAGGCGCGTTGGGCGCGGTGATCCTTGTTATCGTCCTGCTGGATTTTCTCTATACCGCCATCGGCGCGGCCCCTGTGGCGCCCCTGTCGGAACGGGTGGCGCGGGCGGCGTTCTTTCTCTTCACCAAACTCATGCCTCAGGGAAACGCCCGGCACCGCCTGTCCGGCCCAGTGGTGATGACGGCCATCGCGGCGACGTGGATCCTGCTCGTCTCTCTCGGATGGACGTTGGTATTTCAACTCAGCCGCGACGCGGTGGTGATGTCTGAAAACACGCAGCCTGCGGGTTTCATCCGCGATTCCGCCTTTGTCGGCCATCTGCTTTCCACCCTCGGGGGCGGGCCATTGCAAACGCAAGGCGCCTTCTGGCAGGAGATGTCGGTGCTCGTCGGGGTCAACGGTATGGTGATCCTCACCCTCTCAGTCAGTTTCGTGCTATCGACCACCACCACCGTTGCGCAAGCGCGGGGGCTTTTGAGCAAGGCCTCGATGTTCGCGGCGGACAGCGATGAGATTAACACGATCATTATGCCCGCCCTCGCCGATCTGGTGTCGAACCTCAATGCGATGCAATTCGCGCTTTACTACAGCGCCGAACACCCCGCCCGCCGGGTGCCCGCAGGGATCGTGGAGCTGGCCGAGCGGGTGGCCCCCTACCCCGAACAAATGCGCCGCCTGCGCATCGCGCTCGAGCCGCTGCCCGGTTTCACCGCGCCCGAGGGCCGCTTGGATCAACTGACCAACGCCCAATTCATTGACCGTCTGCGCGAATGGGCGCGGCCCTATTCCCTCTGACCCCGAGGAACAGAAGACCGGGAACTCCCGTTGATCCCGAAGCACCTCGTGAAAGGAGAAACCATGAGCCCGAAAATAACCGTTCTGTTCTACTCCACCTATGGGACCAGCCATGCCATCGCCAAAGAAGCCGCCCGCGCCGCCGAAGAGGCAGGCGCCGAGGTCCGCCTGCGCCGCTGCGCCGAGACCGCCCCGCAGGCCGTTGTCGATGGCCAAGACGCGTGGCGCGCCCAGTTGGACAAGATGCAAGACATCCCCGAGGCCAAACCCGAGGACATGGAATGGGCCGATGGCTATTTCATCTCGGCCCCCACCCGCTTTGGCGTCGCCGCCAGCCAGTTCCGCGCCTTCATCGACACGCTGGGGCCGCTCTGGCAGTCAGGGGCGCTCGCCAATAAGGCGATCACGGCGACTACCTCGGCGCAGAACCCGCATGGCGGGCAGGAGACGACGCTTCAGTCAATCTATGTCACCGCGATGCACTGGGGTGCGATCATCGTGCCGCCGGGCTATGCCGATGGCATCAAATTCGAAGATGGCGGCAACCCCTACGGATACTCCTGCGAACCCGGCCCGCTGAGCGACACCGGCAAGAAATCCGTCGCCTATCAGGCGAAACGTTTGGTTGAATACGCTGCCAAAATCAGCGGGTGATCGCATCCCGCAGCGCCGGGAGGAACCGCTGTTCGTAATCGCTGCCGACCAGCGGCCCGGCAAAGCGGAACAACACCGTGCCGTCCCCGTCGACGATGAAAGTCTCCGGCGGGGCGGTCACGCCCCAGTCGATTGCCACACGCCCCTGCGGGTCGAAACCGACCCCGGCAAAGGGGCTTTCTTCGTCTTCGAGATAGGCGGTCGCGTTCTTCTCGGTATCCTTGAAATTGACGCCGATGATATTCATCCCCTCGGCCTGCATCTCAAGCAGTTTGGGGTGTTCGGCCCGGCAAGGCGGGCACCAGCTTGCCCAGAAGTTGACCAAGCTCACCTGCCCCCCACGCAGCATGTCGTCCGTCGCCTGCGGATAGCCGGGCAGCGTGGCCTCCGGCATGGCGGGGGCCTGTTGGCCCACCAGCGTCGAAGGCAGCCCCTCGGGGTCATCGCGGTACATGCCAACGGCGGCCAGTGCCACGAAGGCGGCAAAGATCACCGGCGGCGCGATCATCATGGGCGAGAGTTTAGCCACGGCGTCCGGCCTCCTGCTCTGTCTCTTCCAAAGCCCGGTGGGCCGCCCGGCCGCGCCAAAGGGTCAAGCCGATCAGCGCCGCCAGCAGCAGCAGAGATACGGCATAGGCCGAGAGCACCTCGGCCGCGTATTTTCCAAGATCCGGCATCACGCCCCCCTGTTCATCCGCGCCCTGAGCGCCGCCGTGCGGCGCAGGCGAATCTCGGTGCCCGTGCGGTAGACCACCAATGCCAGAAACAGCAGACCAAAGCCCAGCATCGCCAGCACAAGCGGGTAAAAGAAAACATCCGCCACGCTTCGGTTGCCCGTGGCCACGGGGATCGAGGTGCCTTGATGCAACCCTTGGTTCCAGAATTGCACCGCATAGCGCGACAGCACCGCAAAGACGGAGCCGACAAGGCAGAGAACCGACGTCAGATCGGCAGCGGTGTCCGGATCCTCCACCGCCTGCCACAGCGCGATGTAGCCGAGATAGAATAGGAACAGGATCAGGAAGGACGTAAGCCGCGGATCCCACGCCCACCATGTGCCCCACATCGGCTGGCCCCAAATCGCCCCCGTCACAAGCGCAATCAGCGTCATCACCAGCCCCACGGGTGCCGCGGCCTTGGCCGCCAATGCGCTGACGTGATGCCGGCGGATCAGCCAGATGAGCGAGGCCACCAGCATCATGAACCACGCATTGATCGCCATCAGGGCGGCGGGCACATGCAGGTAGATGATCTTGACCGTGCTGCCTTGCCGCGCGTCATCAGGCGTGCCGAAAAAGCCCCAAAGCAAGCCCACGCTCACGAAGGCCGCCGCCAGCACCCAAAGCGCAGGCTGCACGCGCTGCGAAAGCGCAAGGAATTTAACCGGGTTTGCGTATTGCCAAAGGGACATGCAGACTACCTATCGCGCGGTTGGGTGGTGCTCAATGCACGATTTACCCGGGTCATCGCAACCCCATCCGTAGCACGGCGGCTGCGGCAAATGGCATCAAGGCCACCACGGCCAGCGTCAGCCCCGCCAGCATCAAAAGCGGCGTCGTGGCCTCCAAGCCCGCCGCCCCGCGCCGGGCGACCTCGGCCCCGAAAATCAGCGTCGGGATATAGAGCGGCAGCACGAGTAGCGACAACAGCAGCCCGCCGCGTTTGATCCCCACCGTCAGCGCCGCGCCGAACATGCCGATCACCGACAGCGCAGGCGTGCCGAGCGCCAGCGAGAGCAGCAGCCACAGATGCCCCGGCGCTGCGAGTTGCAGCATCACCCCCAGAAAAGGCGCCGCCAGAACCAGCGGCAGCCCGGTGGTCAACCAATGCGCCAAAGCCTTGACCGCAAGCGCGCCTTCCAGCGGCAGCGGTGCGGTCAACAGCAGCTCCAAAGAGCCGTCTTCGAGGTCGAGCGCCAGCAGACGGTCGAGCGACAGAAGACAGGCCAGAAGCGCCCCGAGCCAAAGCACACCGGGCGCAATCGCGCGCAGCAGCGTCGCTTCTGGCCCGACGCTGAAGGGCACCAGCATCGTCACGATCAGGAAGAACGCCAAGCCGAGGCCAAAGCCCCCGCCCGCCCGGAGCGCCAAACGCAAGTCTCGCAGCAGCAACGCCTTCATAGGAAGGCCGCATCGCTTGCGCCAAGATCGGCGTCGGGGGCCGCACGGTAGGCGCTGATGTCGAGCATCCGCGCCTCCACCCCCAGATCGATATGCGTGGCCATGAGGGCCGATCCGCCCAACGCCAAATGCCCGCGCAGGACAGAACCGAACAGCGCCACCGCATCCGCGTCGAGCGAGACCGTCGGCTCATCCAAGACCCAGATCGGCCGCCCCGTCACCAAGAGCCGCGCCAAGCCCAAACGGCGCTTTTGCCCGGCGGAAAGGGTCGCAGCCAAACGGTCAGCCAAAGGGCGCAACGCATAGTCATCAAGTGCTGCGGAAATGTCAGTGTTGCCAAAGACCTGCGCCCAAAAGCTCAGGTTCTCGCGTACGGTCAGCATGGATTTCAGCCCATCCGCATGGGCGGCATAGGCGACACGGTCCTCCGCCCCCTCGATCTGCCCCGTGAGCGGCGCTTGCAGCCCCGCGATACAGCGCAGCAGCGTCGTCTTCCCGGCCCCGTTCGGGCCGCGCAGCACCAAAGCCTCCCCCGCCGCCAGCGCGAAGGATAGGCCCGAGAGCACGGGCACCCCGCCGCGTGCGACGCTAAGGTTACTGACTTGCACTGGCCGCGCCGCTCCGCCCTTAGACCGGCAAGAGGGCCAGCGCGATGCGCCGCCCCTCGCTCAGCAGAATGTTGTAGGTGCGGCAGGCGGCGGGAGAGGACATGACCTCGACCCCCAGCCCGGCCTCTTCCAAGGTCTCACGCAGGTCATCGGGGATATGCGCCACCTCCGACCCGGTGCCGAGAAAGACGACATCCACCTTGCCCGCCAGCGCCAGCACCGGCGCGGGATCGGCCAGACCGCCCCAGCCGGTGATGCCCTCCGGGCCGATCACCTGCGCGCCCTCGACGACCTCTCCGTCGATGCGGAAAAAGCCCGGGCCGTAGCCGTCGATCGGTTTGGCGTCGGTATAGGTGATCTCGTTCAATCGCATGTCGCGTCCCTCACAGGCTCAGATATTCCACAGCGGCAGGCCAAGGATAGCCGATGCAGCGATGACGATATAGGCCACCGCGCGAAAAAGCCGCTCTCGCTTTGGGTCAAATAGCCGCGCCCCGATGACATTGGCGATGACGTTCGGCACCCCGGCGAGCAGGCCAAGCCATAGCACCGGCCAGACCACCTGCCCCGTCGCCGCGAGCATGGCAAAGAGCATCAGGTCGAGCCCCAGAAGATAGAGCAAGAAATTCGCGCGGATCACCGCAGCGGGCCTGCGGCTTGCCATATAGAGCAGGATCACCGGCGGCCCGGCGATGCCCGCGAAACCGGTCATAAAGCCACCCAGAGCGCCGGTGGCCGTCACCAGCTTCGCGCCAAGCGGCCCGTGATAGCGCCAGCCCGCAAGCAGCAGCGCCAGAAGCCCCAGTACCACGCCCGAGACGATCCAGCCGAACCCTTCGGGTGAGATCAGCGACAGCCCCCAGAGCCCCAGTGGCATCCCGATCAGCACGCCGAGGAGCAGCCGCCCCACTTCGCGGGGCGCGCCTTCGCGCAGGGCATCGGGGAGGTTTGGCAGGGGGCCGATCAATTCGGCAGCGGTGAGAAACAGAATCGCTTCAACCGGAGAGAGGACAGAGGCCGCGACGGGCATGATGATCATGGCAGAGCCGAAACCGGCAAAGCCGCGCACCAGCCCCGCCACGATCACGGCCAGCGCAAGCCATGCCACCCCGGGGGTGGCGATGGCCTGCGCCAGCAGGTCAGGCATCAATATTGGCGAATTGCGTGCCCGCGCCCGCGTCGGGCTTGGACCAGTCACGTTTCACGCCAAGGTAAAGCACCACGTTCTTGGCCACATAGACCGAAGAATAGGTGCCCACGATCACGCCCCATGTGATGGCAAAGACGAAGGCCCGGATCACGTCGCCGCCCAAGATCAGCAACGCGATCAGCGCCAGCAAGGTGGTGCCCGAGGTCATCAACGTACGGCTCAGCGTCTCGTTCACACTGAGGTTCATCACGTCGCGCAGGGGCCGCTTCTTGTATTTGCGCAGGTTTTCCCGCAGGCGGTCAAAGATCACCACGGTGTCGTTGATCGAATAGCCGATGATCGTCAGGATCGCCGCCACGACCGGCAGGTCGAAACGGATCTGGAGGAGCGAGAACAAACCGATGGTCAGCACCACGTCGTGGAACAGGGCCACCACCGCGCCGACCGAGAACTGCCATTCGAACCGCAACCAGATGTAGATCAGGATCGCCGCCAGCGCCCCGCCCACGGCAAGGAAAGCGGTCTGGATCAGCTCGCCCGAGACCTTGGGCCCCACGGATTCGACGGAGGTGAACTTGATATCGGGGGCAACGCTTTGCAGCGCGGCTTCGATGGTTTCGATTGTGTCTGTGGTCGCCGCCTGCTGCCCCTCTTGAGCCTGCACGCGGATCATCGCCACATGGCGGTCGGCACCGAAACCGGGATCGAAGACCTCGGAAATCGTGACGTCGCCCAATTCAAGCGGCGCGAGCGCATCGCGGTATTCGCCCACATCGACGGCTTGGGTGCTTTCGGTCCGCAGCGTGGTGCCGCCGCGGAAGTCGATGCCAAAGTTCAGCCCCATCACGCCCCAAGCGATCAGGGACAGGACCATCAACACCACCGAGGCGCCGAAGGTGATCTTGGCATAGCCGAAGAAATCGAAGTTCGTGTTGTCGGGTACCAGCTTCAGTCGCATGTCAAACCTCGATTGTCTTGGGACGGCGGCGTTCAAACCAGATCACCACCAGCAAACGGGTGACGAAATAGGCGGTGAAAACCGATGTGACGATGCCTAGCCCCAGCGTCACGGCAAAGCCGCGCACCGGGCCAGAGCCGAGAGCGAAGAGGATGACCGCCACGATAAATGTGGTGATATTGGCATCCAGAATGGCGCTGAGCGCACGTTCATACCCCAGTGAGATCGCCCGGGCAGCACCTTTGGCATTACGTTGCTCCTCGCGGATACGCTCGAAGATCAGCACGTTGGCGTCGACGGCCATGCCGACGGTCAGCACGATCCCGGCGATGCCCGGCAGCGTCAGCGTGGCTCCGATCAGGCTCAATAGGCCAAAGATCAGCCCAACGTTGATGATCAGCGCGATATTGGCGAAGAAGCCGAAAAGCCCGTAGGACGCCCACATGAAGAACAGCACGGCGACGAAGGCGACCACGGTCGCGATCTTGCCCGCGTCGATGCTGTCTTGGCCCAGTTCCGGCCCGATGGTGCGCTCTTCGACAAAGCTCAGACCCGCAGGCAGCGCACCTGCGCGCAGCAGCACGGCAAGGTTGGTGCTTTCCTCGACCGAGAAGCGTCCGGTGATGATGCCCGACCCGCCGGGAATATGGCTCTGGATCGTCGGCGCGCTGATGACTTCATCGTCGAGCACGATGGCGAAGGGCGAGCCGATGTTTTCTGCCGTGTAATCGCCGAACTTGCGCGCACCGGAGGTGTCAAAGCGGAAAGACACGGCAGGCGCGCCGTTCTGGTCAAAGCTGGGCTGCGCGTCGACCAATTGCTCGCCGGTGACGACGGGGGCGGTCTCGATTGTGTAGAAGACGCCCTCTTCGTCGGCGGCAGGCAGGATCGCGTTGCCGATGCCGGGGTTGTCGTTTTCATTCGAGCCGCGATTGACCACCGGATTGAAGGTCAGCTGCGCCGTGGTGCCGATGATGGCTTTCAACTCGGCCGCCGAACCGATGCCCGGCACTTGGATCAGAATGCGGTCCGCGCCCTGACGCTGGATCGTCGGCTCACGGGTGCCGACCTCGTCAATGCGGCGGCGCACGATTTCGAGGCTCTGCTGCATGGTGCGTTCGTCGGTCGCCTGTTTTTCGGCATCCGACAAGGTGATGGTGATGACGCCATCGGCTCCGCTTACGTTAATATCGCTGCCGCCTGCGCCGGTCACAGTGGTGACGGGGCGGGCCAGATCACGGGTGATCTGCAGCGCTTCGGCCATTTTCGACGGATCGTTCAGACGGACCCGCAATTCCCCCGCTGGCGCCTCTTGCCGGCGAACCGGGGTCAGGCTGCGCAGGGCGTCTCGGACCTCCGGCCATTGTGCTTCCATACGCGAGGCATAGACATCGGCCAGTTGCACCTCGGCCAGCAGATGCGCACCGCCGCGCAAATCGAGGCCAAGGTTCACCAGCCCCGAGGGCATCCACTCGGGCCAAAGCGCGCGCTGCGCTTCCAGTTCGGGCGTGCTGCCCTGAACCTCGATGGCCGCAACGGCGTCATTGTGCTTTTCGACAGGAGCGTAAAAGGCATTGGGAAGCGCCAGCCAAAGCCCTGCCAAACAGGTCAGGACAATGACAATCCGCTTCCACAGATCAATCTGTAGCATAGTTCCGCCTTTGGGTTGCGGCCTCGGGGTAGGGTTTATTTCGCCGGTTCGGTCTTGGAGACCACGGTGGCGATGGTGGCCTGCACCACGCGAATTTTCACGCCTTCGGCGATTTCCACCTCAAGCTCACCGTCGTCTTTGACCTTGGAGACCTTGCCGATGATGCCGCCCTGGGTCACGACCTGATCGCCCCGGCGCAGACCGGCCACCATGGCCTGATGTTCCTTCGCCTTCTTCTGCTGCGGGCGGATGAGCAGAAAATACATGATCGCGAAGATCAGGATCAGCGGCACGAATTGCTGGATGCCTTCCATGGGGGTCGTCCTTTTCGATGGGTATTGGGCCACAAAATGGGCCTTGAGAATTTGGCCAGAACCTATGCGCGGTGACAGCGGGGTGCAAGGTGGAAAGCCGATGCCGCCTGCCCGCCCGCGCGGGGCCAATCGCCGCATGGTTGCGGCCCCTACCCCCGCACCCCACATTAAGGCATAAGGCAGCAAAACCGACTCACCCGATCTTGAGGACAAACCCATGCACGACATCCGCGCCATCCGCGACAATCCCGAGGCTTTTGACGCCGCTCTCGCCCGCCGGGGCGAGGCGGCGATGTCGCAGGCGGTGCTGTCCCTCGATGCCGCGCGCCGCGCCAAGATCGCCGCCGCCGAGACTGCTAAGGCCGAGCAGAACAAGGCCAGCAAGGAAGTCGGTGCCGCCAAGGGCCGTGGGGATGAGGCCGAGTTCGAGCGTCTGCGCGCGCTGGTCAGCGACAAGAAGGCCGAAGTCGCCGCGATGAACGCCGAGGCGCAGGAGTTGGACGCGAAGCTGACCGACATGCTCGCCCGCATCCCCAACAACCCCGCCGATGACGTGCCCCAAGGCGATGATGAGAACGACAATGTCGAGGTGAAGAACTGGGGCGAGAAGCCCGCCTTCAACTTCAAACCGGTCGAGCATTACGAGATTAAAGGCGTCAAACCCGGCATGGATTTCGAGACCGCGGCGAAGACTTCGGGCGCGCGTTTCGTCATGCTGAAAGGTGCCGTGGCGCGGGTGCACCGCGCGCTGGCGCAATTCATGATCGACACTCATGTGGATGAAAACGGGCTGACGGAGGTAAACTCCCCCGTGCTGGTGCGCGACGAGGCGATGTATGGCACCGACAAGCTGCCGAAATTCGGCGAGGACAGCTATCAAACCACCAACGGCTGGTGGCTGGTGCCCACTTCCGAAGTGCCGCTGACCTATTCGGTGGGCGGCGACACGCTGGAGGAAAGCGCTTTGCCGATCCGTCTCACCGCCCATACGCTCTGCTTCCGTTCCGAGGCCGGGAGTGCCGGGCGCGACACCGCCGGGATGCTGCGCCAACACCAGTTCGAGAAGGTCGAGATGGTCTCGATCACCCACCCGGATGAGAGCGACGCCGAACAGCAGCGCATGGTCGGCTGCGCCGAGGGCATTCTCGAAAAACTCGGCGTGCCCTACCGGACGGTGATCCTCTGCACCGGCGACATGGGGTTCGGCGCGCGGCGGACCTATGACATTGAGGCTTGGGTGCCGGGGCAGGATTGCTACCGCGAAATCTCCTCGGTCTCGACCACCGGCGATTTTCAGGCGCGGCGCATGAACGCGCGGTTCAAACCCGAGGGCGGCGGCAAGCCGCAGTTCGTGCATACGCTGAATGGCTCGGGGCTGGCGGTTGGGCGTTGCCTGATCGCGGTGCTGGAAAATGGCCAGCAGGCGGATGGCTCGGTGAAACTGCCCGAGGCGCTTGCGCCCTATCTGGGGGGCAAGACGACCCTCACGGCGGAAGGTGTGCTCGCCTAACGGTTAGCCACCGCTCGGCCCGATCCGCCCCGCAGGGGTCGGGCCATCGCCTGCCCGCCCCGCCCCGCCGGGGAGCGTGCCAGATTATGGGGGGCGCCCCTCTGGTGCGACAGGGTAGCGCCGGCTCTTGGTTGCCGTGGCGCGCGGGCGCTCTAGGATTAGCTGTACCGTAACAGCTAATCCCGCGAGGCCGACCTTGCCCAAATCCTCCCGCACTCTGATCGCCGTGCTTGCCTTGCTGCTCAGCATCGCCTTCGCGATCTCACCCTTTTTCGTTCCCAGCTTCTCGGGTTTTGATCCGAACCAATTCCCCATTCCGCAGGACAACCCGCCCGCGCAGCCTGCGGGCTATGCCTTTTCCATCTGGGGGGTGATTTACCTGTGGCTGATCGCGGGCCTTGGCTATGGCCTGCTGCGCGCGCCGCGGGATGGGCAGTGGCATGACATGCGCGTGCCGCTCTGCCTGTCGCTCGCCGTGGGGACCACATGGCTCGCCGTGGCCACCATGAGCCCGGTCTGGGCCGCGATACTGATCTGGATCATGCTGATCACCGCCCTCATCGCCCTATTCCTTGCTCCGGTCGAAGACCCGCTCTGGGCCGCCGCGCCGGTGGGGCTCTACGCAGGCTGGCTCTCTGCCGCTTCCTGCGTGTCGCTGGCGCTGCTGGCCGCAGGATACGGCTATTTGGAAGAGCAGACAGCAGCGGTGGTCTTTGTCGGGCTGGCGATTGCAATCGGCGCCATCGTCCAGACCGCTCTGGGGCGGACACCGACCTATGGCATCGCGGTGATCTGGGGGCTGGTGGGCGTGGTCGTGACCAATTGGGGCGAGGCGCCCTTGGTCGCCTATCTGGCGCTCGGGGGCAGCGTCATCGTGGCGCTGCCCACCGTCAGGGCATTCCGGCGCGGCTGAGCGCGCTTAGTCCTTGCGGCGACCGTCGGTGTGCTTGCGCAGCTTCGATGGCGCCGCTTTCTTGCGGTTCTTATAGGGGTTGGCGTCGGACTGGCCGCGCATCCACAGACGGATCGGCGTGCCGGGCATGTCGAAATCCAACCGCAACCCATTGACCAGATAGCGCGTGTAGCTGTCCGGCACCTTGTCGGGATGGCTGCACATCACCACGAAGCCCGGCGGACGGGTCTTGGCTTGGGTCATATAGCGCAGCTTGATGCGCTTGCCCTGCGGCGCGGGAGGCGGATGCGCCTCCATCATGCCCGAGAGCCAGCGGTTGAGCTGCGCGGTGGTCACCCGGCGGTTCCAGACCTCATAGGCGCGCATGATCGCGGCCTGAAGCCGGTCGAGGCCCCTGCCCGTCTTGGCCGACACGGTGATCAGCGGCGCACCGCGCAACTGCGGCAAGAGCCGCTCGAAGCTTTCTTTGAGATCGCGCAGTTTCTCCTGCCGGTTCTCTTCGATGTCCCATTTGTTCACGGCGACGACCACGGCACGGCCCTCACGCTCGGCCAGATCGGCGATGCGCAGGTCTTGCTGCTCGAACGGGATTTCGGCGTCGAGCAGAAGCACCACAACCTCGGCGAATTTCACCGCGCGCAGACCGTCGCTAACGCTGAGTTTTTCCAGCTTCTCCTGAACCTTGGCCTTCTTGCGCATCCCGGCAGTGTCGAAAATACGCATCGGCACCGGCTCACCATTCGGCCCGGCCCATTCGGTGGTCAGCGAGATCGCATCGCGGGTGATCCCAGCCTCTGGCCCGGTCAGTAGACGGTCCTCACCCAGAATCTGGTTGATCAGCGTCGACTTGCCCGCATTGGGGCGGCCCACCACGGCGACCTGCAGCGGCTTGGCGCGGGTCGGCATCGGCAAGGATTCGGCTTCGAGATCGGCGTCATCCTCAGGCAGGTCCACATCCGTCTCGGGCGCGTCTTGGGTGGCACGTTCAGCATATTCATCCGCCAGCGGCATCAGGGCGGTGTAAAGATCGGTCAGCCCCTCGCCATGCTCGGCGGACATGCGAATGGGCTCGCCCAGACCCAGCGAATAGGCCTCGATCATTCCGGCGTCGGCGGCCTTGCCCTCCCCCTTGTTGCCGGCAAGAATCACATGGGCGGATTTTTTCCGCAGGATCTCGGCAAAGACCATGTCAGAGGGGGTTACGCCCACGCGGGCGTCGATCATGAAGAGACAGACATCAGCCATGTCTACCGCACGTTCGGTCAGGCGGCGCATCCGGCCTTGCAGGCTGTCGTCGGTGACCTCTTCCAGCCCCGCCGTGTCGATCACGGTAAAGCGCAGGTCGGCCAATTTGGCCGCGCCTTCGCGCAGGTCGCGGGTCACGCCGGGCTGGTCATCGACCAGCGCAAGGCGTTTGCCGACAAGGCGGTTGAACAGCGTGGATTTACCGACATTGGGACGGCCCACGATGGCAAGGGTAAAGGACATAATTCAGGCTCCGGGCCCCGGTTGGGCCAGTTCAGACACGCGCCTTAGCCTATTTGCGGCCTAACGGAAAGCGTGCAATTGCCCCTTGGTGGAGACGACATATAGCGTGCCGCCCGCCACGACGGGGGCGGTTGTCGCCCCGCCGGGGATTTGGGTGGTGCCGGTCAGCCCGCCGCTCACGGGGTCAAAGCTGCGCAGCACCCCGTCGTTCGAGGCCACGATCACGCGCCCCCCGGCGATGATCGGGCCGTAGTGGGCCACCACTTCGGATTGCTTCTTGGGCTTGTCCTTGACGAAATTCGGCAGCGGCGTGCCCCAGATGCGGCGACCCGTGCTGGCGTCGAGTCGGACCAGTTCGTTCAGGTCCGTCACCGCAAAGACAGAATCGCCCGCAGGCCAGACCGGACCAATCGCCCCGTCGCGCGCGACCCATTTGCGGTCGCCGCTGTTGACATCCAGCGCGGCCAGACGGCCCGAATGGTTGCCCACATAGACGGTCCCGTTCGAGACCACAGGCGCACTTGTCACATCGCCCACAAAGCTCAGCGCGCGGCCCGGACGTTTGCCCAGAACAGAGGTCGACCACCGCTCAAGCCCGCCTTGGCGGAACAGCCCCTGCACCTCGCCAGAGCCGAAGGCGAAGATCGCCAGATCGCTGGTGACGGCGGGCGCAGGCGCGCCCAAAACGTTGCTAAGGCTGGTGACCGCACCGGTTTGCCACTGAATGCGGCCAGTAGCCTTGTCTAGCGCCCAGCCGGTATCGTCGCCCGCCGTGAGATAGACCAGATCGCCCGAGACGGTCGGCGTGCCCGAACCGGTGGCGTCAAGGTCTTGGGTCCAGCGCACGCCGCCCGTCGTCACGTCGAGCGCGGCCAAAATGCCAAAGCCCACGGAGACATAGAGCGTTTCCCCATCCACGGCGAGGCCGCCACCGGTGGCTTGGCCTTCGCGGTCGGATGCGGGGGTGAGGTCACGGGTCCAGAGCGTTTGGCCTGAGGTCGAGGTCGCGGTGACCTGCGCCCCGGCGTCGAGCGTAAAGACACGCCCGCCCGCCACCACCGGATCGGCGGTGATACGTTGTTTGCGGCTGTCGCCCGCGCCGATATCGGCGCTCCAGACCGGCTGCAAGGCGGTCCGCAGCGCGGGATGGCTGATGCGGGTCGCGGCGGTGCCGATGCTATGGGTCCAATTGGCGTTGTTCACCGTGCCGCCCAGAGCGATGGCGCGGCTGGTATTCTCTGGCACGGGGCCAGTGGCGGCGTCGAAGGCAGGGTCTTGCACACCGGGATTTTGCAGCACTGCGCGCACGTCTTCGCGTTTGCCCGGCAGATAGGTCTGCTCATCCGCGCAGGCCGCTAGCAGCAGCGCGGCACCGATGGCCCCCGCCACGCCCAGACCCCGCAGACCCGCTTGCCCGGGTTCGGTTTCGCGATGCTTCGTCATGGACCTGCTCACTTTCTGTCTTTCCTCAACCTTCACGCCCCCGCCATTTTTGGCGGGTGGATATGTGTCAGTCACCCGTTGCTTCGGGGATCTCCAGCGCGGCCTCTGCGGCGGCGCTCTCGTCACCCGGTTCTTCACCCAAGGCCACAATCACCTGAAGGGCGCGTTGTTGCAAGTCCGGGGTGGTTTCCGCGTCGGAGAGAATGGACTGGTAGCGCGCCACGGCCTTGTCGGTCTCACCCTCTTGGATGTCGATCAGGGCCAGTTGCTCTTCTGCCAACAGGCGGAGCGGGGCACCAGGCTGGGCCAGCGCTTCGAGCGCCTGACGCCGCTCAGCCACGGGCACGGATTGGCCCTGAAGGGTCACGATCTTGAACTGCGCCAAGGCCCGATAGATCGGCGCGAGGTCACCGTCGAGCGCGATAGCATCCAGCTGTTCCACGGCGGCATCGGTTTCACCCGCCTCGGCCAGCGCATCGGCGCGCATGAAGTTAAGCACGGCGCGGGCACCGGGGCCATCCGCCTCGATCGGAGCGAGCGCTTCGGCGCGGGCATTGCTGGCATCCGCTTCGAGCGCGGCAAGCATCGCGTCCCCCAAAGCTTCGGCCTCGGCCCGCTCCTGTGCTTTGCTGTATTCGTTCCACGCGGCACCACCAACGATGGCCACCACGGCCAGCACGGCGATCCAACCATAGCGGCGCAGGTAGCCGTATAGCCGGTCGCGGCGGACCTCTTCGTTCACTTCGTCAATAAAACTGTCGGTATCGCTCATCGCGCCCTGCCCCCGGCCTGATTTTGCCCCTCTTACCGCGCGTGGCCAGCCAAGCCAAGACCCAGCGAACCGCAGCGCCTTTTCGCCGACCGCTTGGCCCGGGGGCGCGTCACGCTAGGTCAGGGGCAGAATGCAGCGAAAGGAGACGACGATGAAAGCGATTGCACTGGCGGCAGGTGTCGTGATGGCGGCCATGCCCGCATTGGCGCAGGATTTGGTGGCCAAAGTCTCACCCCATGACGTGCCCACGACGATGGACCGGTTGGAAAGTGCGGTTGAGGCAGCAGGGGCCGAGGTCTTTGCCCGGGTCGATCACGCCGCCGGGGCCGAAAAGGCCGAGATGGAATTGCGCCCGACGCAGCTTTTGATCTTTGGCAACCCAAAGCTCGGCACCCCCGCGATGCAGGATGCCCAGACCGCCGGGCTGGATCTGCCGATGCGGGTGCTGGTCTACGCCGATGGCGAAGGTGCCGTGCATGTGACCTATGCCGCGCCTGAAACGCTGGTCACCGCCCACGGCCTGCCCGAAGAGGCGGAATATCTCACCAAGATGACCAAGGCGCTGGACAATCTCACCGCCAAGGCGATCGGCGAGGAATAACGCCCTCTCCCCGCCCGGCCTCTTAGGGTTTGGGCGGGGTGTTCTGCGCCTTGATCAGGTTTTCCAGATCGGTCAACCGCGACATGACCTCATCGCGGTAGGTGTTGGTCTGCTCGTTGCTTTCTTCATGATGCGCGTCTTGCATCGAGTTCACGATCAGACCGACCAAAAGGTTCACCACCGCGAAGGTGGTCACCATGATAAAGGGCACGAAGAACATCCAAGCATAGGGATAGACCTCCATCACCGGGCGCACGATGCCCATCGACCACGACTCGAGCGTCATGATCTGGAACAGCGAATAGCCCGACTGGCCAAGCGTGCCGAACCACTGCGGAAAATCCGCGCCAAAGAGTTTGGTGGCCATGACGGAGGCGATGTAGAAGATCACTCCCATCAGCAAGAAGACCGAGCCCATGCCGGGCAGCGCGTTGACCAGCCCCTCGACCACGCGGCGCAGCGAGGGCGCGACCGAGACGACGCGCAAAAGCCGCAGGATGCGCAGGGCCCGCAGAACGCTGAGCCCTTGGGTGGCCGGGATCAGCGAGATGGCGACGATGACGAAGTCAAAGATGCTCCACCCGCGTTTGAAGAAATCAAGCCCGCGCCCGAAAAGCTTGATCGCGATTTCGATAACGAAGATGGCCAAACAAAAATGGTCCAGCAGCAGGATCAGCGGCCCGGCCTGCGCCATCACCTCGTCCGAGGTTTCAAGCCCCAAGATCACGGCGTTAAAGAGAATCACGCCCAGAATGAAATTCTGGAACGAAGGGCGGTCGGCCAGCCGGGCTGCGCGCGCGCGCAGCGAGGTCTGCGAGGGGGTCGAAAGATCGGTCATGGCGGTAGATATCATGCGCCGCCCCGCACAGTGCAAGAGCAGATCGCCCGCAAATGCCCCCCTCGGCGACAATGCCCCGCTGCCTGCCGAAACAGAAGGCGGGGCCAGCTTCGCCGTCTACTCTTCTTCCGCCTGCTGGCGCTGCCAAAGCTGAGCATAGCGCCCACCTTGGGCGAGCAGCACCTCATGGCTACCCTGTTCGATGATCTCGCCCTTCTCCAACACGACGATGCGGTCGGCCTCGGCGATGGTCGAGAGGCGGTGGGCGATGGTCAGCACCGTGCGCCCTTGGCCCGCGCGGCGCAGCGCGTCTTGGATCTCATGCTCCGTCTCGCTGTCGAGCGCGCTTGTGGCCTCATCCAAGAGCAGGATGGGCGGGTCTTTCAGCAGGGTCCGCGCGATGCCCACGCGCTGTTTCTCGCCGCCCGATAGTTTCAGGCCCCGCTCGCCCACCGTGGTCTCATAGCCCTGCGGCAGCGCCATGATGAAATCATGGATCTGTGCGGCGCGCGCGGCGTCCTCGACCTCTTCCTGCGTCGCCCCATCGCGGCCATAGGCGATGTTGTAGCCAATGGTGTCGTTAAACAGCACCGTGTCCTGCGGCACCACGCCGATGGCCATATGCAGCGAATGCTGGGTCACGTCGCGCACGTCCTGCCCGTCGATCTTGAGCGCCCCGCCCGCGACATCGTAGAAGCGAAACAGCAGCCGCCCGATGGTGGATTTGCCCGAGCCGGTCGAGCCGACGATCGCCACCGTCTCTCCCGGTTTGGCCTCAAGCGAGATGCCTTTGAGGATTTCACGGTCGGTGTCATAGGCGAAACGCACGTTCTCCAGTGTCACATGGCCGCCAGTAACCTTGAGGTCTGGCGCGTTAGGCTTGTCGTCAATCTCAGCCGGTTGTTCGAGCAGGCCAAACATCTGCCCCATGTCCACCAGCGCCTGACGGATCTCGCGGTAAACGGTGCCGAGGAAGTTCAGTGGCACGGTCAGTTGGATCATGTAAGAGTTCACCATGACGAAGTCGCCGACGCTCAGCTCGCCGCTTTGCACGCCCATCGCCGCCATGACCATGACGCCCACCAGCCCGGCGGTGATGATCAAGGCTTGGCCAAAGTTCAGGAAAGCGAGCGAATAGTTAGTCTTGATCGCCGCGTTCTCATAGTCGGCCATCGCCAAATCATAGCGCGCGGCCTCACGCCCCTCGGCGCCGAAATATTTCACCGTCTCGTAGTTCAGCAGGCTATCGATTGCCTTTTGGTTGGCGTCGGTGTCGCTGTCGTTCATCTGCCGCCGCAGGCGCACGCGCCATTCGGTGACGGCAAAGGTGAACCAGACGTAGAGCGCAATGGTCACCGCCACGACCGCCAGATACCAGACGTCAAAGAGCACGGCGAGGATCATGCCCACGAGGATCAGCTCAAGGATCAGCGGCCCGATGGAGAAGAGCAGGAAGCGCAGCAAAAAGTCGACACCTTTGACCCCCCGCTCGATGATCCGGCTGAGCCCCCCGGTCTTGCGGGTGATGTGATAGCGCATCGAGAGTTTGTGGATGTGCTGGAAGGTCTCAAGCGCCAGCATCCGTAGGGCGCGCTGCCCGACGCGAGCAAACACCGCATCGCGGACCTGTTGAAAGCCCACCCCCATCAGTCGCGCCATGCCGTAAGCCACGGTCAGACCAATCGCGCCAAGCGCCAGCATCGGCGTCCCCTCGCCCGCCAGCGCATCCACCGCGTCGCGGTAGAAGAACGGCGTGGCGACGATGATCAGCTTCGACACCAGCAGCGCCAGCATGGCCAGAACCACCCGGCGTTTCACCCATGGCATATCCTTGGGCCAAAGGTAGGGCGCGACCTTGCGCAGCACCAGAAAGCCCGACTGCCGCTCGGCGGCGTCGATCATCTCGGCCTCTGTGGGGATGCGTTCGGGCTTGGGCGTCTTGCGGTCGCGCCGCCGCGCGGCGTTAGATTGGTCTGTATCGGCTGGCATGGGAATTCCTGAAGTGATTACAGGCTACATAGGCCCCATGGCCTTGGGTTGCCAGTACCGGGCGGCGCACAGCCGCTCTGCGCGCTGCGAATGCCGCCCCGGTTTTGGCCGCTTAAATCACTCCGATGCCGGGTCTTCGGGCAAGTCGAAAACCTGTCCGGGATAGATCAGATCGGGGTCGCGGATATTTGCGCTATTGGCCTCGAAAACCTTCACATAGAGCAGAGGATCGCCATAGCGCGCACGCGAGATTGCCCAGAGCGTATCGCCTTTTTGCACCGTCACCGCGCTGAGCGGGCCGGTCAGCCCTTCGGTAGCCGCGGCCAGCACCTCGGGGGATTCGCGTTTGAAGGGGGTCTCTACCCGGCTGGTCACATTGCCGCCGCGGGAAAGCTCATCTACGCGCAGGGTATAGACGCCCTCATCGACATTGGGCAGATCACCCCGCCAGCGGCCCTCTTGATCGACCGGCAGGCTGATCACGGCGTTATTGTTCAGATAGACGCGCACTTCGCGGGTGTCCGGCTGGGCACGGCCCGCCAGTTGCACATCGCCCTGATCGGAGTAGCCGATGGTGTCGAGCGCCACATTGGTCATCACCTGCGGCGGCGCGGTGTCGAGCCGTTCGACCCCTTCGGCGGTGGATTTCAACACCGGAGCGGGCGCGGGCGGCTTCGCCGGTGCGGCGATGGTGTCGGGCTCCTCCGCAGGGGCGGGGGTCGTGGTCTCGGGCGCCGATGGGCTGCGGTCCGCGAGGTTCGGGGCCTCGGTCACGGCGGCGGGCGGTGTTTGCGTGAGGGTGGCGTCTCTCTCAGTAGTTCCCGTCTCTGCCAGTGGTGTGGCTTGAGATGGCGCGTCACCGTCAGCGTTTGGCGCGGCAGTCTCGCCCTCTTCGGTGCCGGTTTCCGCCAACGGCGTCGCTTGGGAAGGCGTGGCGCTGGTGTCTGCCCCCTGATCGGCGGGACCGTCTTGCTCCGACGGCGCGGCGTTCACGTCTTCAGCTGTACCCGTTTCCGCCATTGGTGTGGCTTGGGACGGCGCGGTGTTGCTATCCGCGCTCTGCCCGGCATCACCGTCTCGATCCAAGGCCGCCGCGCTCTCGTCCTCCGCGGTGCCTGTTCCCGCCATCGGCATCGCTTGAGAAGGTTGCTCCGACGTTCTGCTCTCTACGTCGGCGGTCCCGGTATCCGAAAGCGGCGTGGCCTGAGGGGGGGCGGAGGCGACCTCATCTTCGGCGATAGCCGGGTCTTGCTCTGTCGATGCGGTGTCTTCGTCCGTGTCAGCCTCGTCTTGCGTCGACTGTCCTCGGTCCGCCTCGACGTCTTGCGCGTCCGCATTGTCGGTCGCATCGCGCTCCGCCTCGGCTGTGGCCCTTCCGGCCAGCGGGGTCGCTTGCTCCGGCTCCACAGCGGCTGGGTTTTGACCCGTCGCTGCCGCCTTCTCCTCATTAGCTTCGTTTGCAGTTGCCGAAATCGACCCTTCCACCGTGGTCTCAGAGGTTTCAGGCTCTGCCGCCTCGTCCGACTGTGTGGCCCCCTCCTCAACCGACGCAACCGGGCTTTCCTCCGGCGCGATATCGGCCTCCGCCAACTGCACGGGCGCTGCCCGAGGGGTGAGAATAATCTCCTCCTCCGAAGCAAGCTTTGCCGCGCCGTCCTGCCCCAAAAGCGTCAGCACATGGCCCTTGCCATCGGGCGGGATCATGGCAAGGGTCGCGAATTTCCCGGCCCCATCGGCGGTGGCGCGGGCCACCTCTTCGCCATCCTTCAACACGGCCACGGTGCTGCCGGGCGCCGCGCGGCCCGCGATCACCGTCATGCCGTCGCTTTCGCGGCGCACTTCGTCAAAGGCCGGGGCCTGCGGCGCTGCCTCGGGCTCGGTTGCCGCCTCACCCTCAGGGCCGACCGAGACACCTTTCACAGCATCCGGCACCAGCGTGGCATTCTCAGGGGTGGCATCGCGTTCGGGGAGCACGGCAACCGTTTCGGGGGCTGCCTCCTCCGGCGCGCCGCGCTTGCTGCCGATCCAAGCGCCAAGCGCCAGCACCGCCGCCGCAAAGGCGCCCGCCGCCATCGCCCCCATGCCGCCAGACCGGCCAAATCCCTTGAACATTCTCAACTTCCCCTGTGGTTGAGCCTTTTTAGCAAGCAGGCTAACAGGGGTCAAAAGCGCAGACGATCCGCGCCGAATTTTCCTAATCATCAGGACGCTTTACCATGCAACATTCTGTCTGTGTCTATTGCGGCTCCCGCCCCGGAGACGACGAAGCCTTCACCCAAGACGCCGAAACACTGGGCCGCGGTCTGGCCGAGGCCGGGCTGCGGCTGGTCTATGGCGCGGGCGATGTTGGGCTGATGGGCAGCGTCGCGCGTGCGGCCCAAGCCGCAGGCGGCGATACCTTCGGCGTGATCCCCGCGCATCTCGTGGCATGGGAAGTCGGCAAGACCGATCTCACCCGCTATATCGTGACCGAAACGATGCACGAACGCAAAAAGGTGATGTTCATGAACTGCGATGCCGTGGCGGTTCTGCCCGGCGGCGCGGGGTCATTGGACGAGCTGTTCGAGGTGCTGACATGGCGCCAGTTGGGCCTGCATGAAAAGCCTATTTTCCTTGTGAACACAAACGGATACTGGGATCCTTTCATGTCGCTCATGAACCATGTCGTGGCCCATGGTTTTGCCGATGCGACGCTACTGGATTACGTCACCGTGGTGCCGGATGCCGATGTCGCTCTCAGCGCTTTGCGCCGCGCTTTGTCCTGACGGAAGGTGCTGACGGAATAGACCGCCAGCGCGCACCAGATCAGCACGAAGGCCTGCACATGCCAGCCCGTGAAGGGTTCGCGAAACAGGACCACGGCGCAGAAAAATTGCAAGGTCGGGTTGATGTAGCTTAGCAATCCGGCCGTCGCCATCGACAGCCGCCGCGCCGCATAGCTGAACAGGATCAGCGGCGTTGCGGTGATCGGCCCGGCGAGTATCAGCAGCGCCGTATCGCGGAAGGAGGCCCCGAAGGCCCCCGCCCCATTGTCACCCGTTTGCCACAGCACGAGCACCGCAAGGGGCGACAACAGCAGCACCTCAGCGGTGACGGAGACGACCGGCCCCACCGCCAACCTCTTTTTTGCCAGCCCATAAAGCCCAAAAGACGCCGCCAGCGCCATGGCGAGCCAAGGCGCAGTGCCCAAACCATAGGTGAGCAGCGAAACCGCGACTGTCACCAGCCCCACCGCACAAAGCTGTACGGGGCTCAACCGCTCGGCAAAGACCAGACGGCCCAGCAGGACCGAGACCAGCGGGAAGATGTAATAGCCTAAGGCCGCCTCTGTCGCCTGCCCGCTCTGAACCGCCCAGATGAAGAGGTACCAGTTCGTCGCGATCACCAGCGCCGCGAAAGCGAGCAAGCCAAAAGCCCGCGGCCCGGCCATTGCGTCAAAAATCGCCCGCAACCGCCGCTGCGCGGTCAGCACGATCACGAAAAACACCAGCGACCATAGGGTGCGATGGGCCAGCACCTCGGCGGGGGGCACATGCGACAGCAATTTGTAGAAGATAGACGACAGCCCCCAGATACAGCAGGCCGCGATCATGGCGGCGAAACCCTTGGTGGTGTCGGTCATGGGAAATCCTTGGCGCGGTAGACTGCTTCCTTGTGAAGGCAATCAATTCCCGCGCCAAGGGAAAACTCAGGCTTGGGCCAATTCCCCGGCCACGATCTTTTCGATCTCGTCGATGGGGTGGTTGGTCAGGGTCTTGGGGATTTCCCCTACCACCTTGCTCTGCACCTCTTTGTGGAGGTCATCGCGCAGGTCGCCCAGTACTGCCGGAGGGGCCACCAAGACGATCCGATCAAAGCGGCCCTTATGGGCCAGCTTGTAAAGGATGTCGGACAAGTCCTTGGCAAATCGCTCTTTTTCCAGCTCATGCCAATCCGTGTCGTCAAAGGCAGAGCGGTGCCCGCTCGGACCATCGCTCATCCGACCGGGGCGATTGGCGGCTTGCTCCCGCGCCGGTGGGTTCTCCTGCTCTTCCTTGCGCACGACTTGAAGATAGGGGTCTTCGCCATCGGTGTGGTTTTGCAGGAAAAGGGCCTTTTCGCCATCCGCGATCAGCACCCATGTGTCTTGGCTGAGTTTGGTCATGAAGGCTCTCCATGGTTGCGTTTGTCTTCGCCGGTGACGCGGGTCACGCCGTCTTCGCCCTTTTCGGCGCGGCGCATGGCGTCTTGGGTGCCAACGTCCTTTTGCAGATCACCCCCGGCGCGGCCACCTTGGTCTGGCGTCTCGGTATCGGAGAGGAATTTTTCGGTCTCCTTGCTACCGTCGTTGGATCGCTTCCGCTCGGCCATGTTGTCCTCCTTTTTTTACGTGAAGTCTCAGGAGAAAAACATCCGCGAAGGGTCTTGGGTTCCAACGAAAAAACCCCGCAGCAGGCTGCGGGGTTTCTGTCTTGTTCGGGCTGGCCGTAAGGCCGCGCCGCCATATCACAGACGCTAGGCGACGTTGTCCCAGTTCACCCAGCCTGCGGCGTAGCCGTGGGCGTCGGTGACTGGGAGAGCGCCACACGCATCAGGCGCGAGCGGCTCTCGCACGCGCCGCCGCTAGATCACATGCGCGACGCGACGTTGTCCCAGTTCACAAGGTTGTCGAGGAAGTTCGACAGGTAGTCGGGGCGCGCGTTGCGGAAGTCGATGTAGTAGGAATGCTCCCACACGTCACAGCCGAGCAGCGCAGTCTGGTCGAAGCAGAGCGGGTTCACGCCGTTCTCGGTCTTGGTGACCTTCAGGCTGCCGTCTTTGTCTTTCACCAGCCATGCCCAGCCGGAGCCGAACTGGCCTGCGCCCGCGGCCTTGAACTCGTCCTTGAACTTGTCGACGGAGCCAAAGCTTTCGGTGATCGCCTTTTCCAGCTCACCGGGCATCTTGTTGTCTTCGGGGCTCATCATTTCCCAGAACTGGTTGTGGTTCCACAGCTGAGAGATGTTGTTGAAGATGCCGGACTGGGCCACGGCGTTCGGGTCATAGGTGCCCTTGATGATCTCTTCGAGGGTCTTGCCCTCCCACTCGGTGCCCTCAATCGCCTTGTTGCCGTTCGTGACATAGGCGTTGTGGTGCTTGTCGTGGTGGTATTCCAGCGTTTCCTTGGACATGCCCTTGGATGCAAGCGCGTCGTGGGCATAGGGGAGATCGGGAAGTTCAAAAGCCATTTCTGGGCCTCCTCGTTTGGAAATTTCGCTGTGGCCACTTGATGGGGATCGAGCAGCAACGTCAAGGTCAACGTCTGCAAATCACATCCGTTCCGAGAGAAATAGTCAGTTTTTCTCTCGGCTTAGGCCGTTTGGAAATGGCCGACCGCGCTGCCGGGCTGGGCCGCGACGCAAAGCTGGTCGAACATATACCGCGCGACCGATCGAAAGCAGATCACCTCAAAGGCGCCATCGTCGCGCAGCCAAAAGGCGGCGGGCACCTGCCCCATCCGCGTGCGGCGGAACATGCCGGGGGTGAATTGATCTGGGGCGAGGTCGACCGGAGCGAGCTTGGCCATCACCTCGCGCGCATGGGGGCCTTCGACACGAAACAGCGCCCGCGCGCCCGAGACATCCACCGCCGTGGTATGGGTATCCTCAAAAGCCGCGTGCAGCCGCGCCAGCACCTCGGGCACCTGCGCGTGGGGGAAAAAGAGCAGCAATTCATCGGGCGACATCCAAGCCACCCCGGCATCCCCGGCGAAGCGGCATTGCCCGCGCTTGGGGCGCTCCACCCCGGTGAGTTTCTTGGTCACCTTGCGCAGATAGGGCGCATCAAGATCGCCGCGGATGGTGATCATGCCCAAGGGCCCCACTTCGGAAATCACAGCGATACCAGAGACATAGCGGGCGTTCTTCAATGCGCTTACGGGTTCAGACATTCTGTTTCTCCCCCTTGGGATCATAAAACACCGGATCGACGATCCGCGCCTCATAGGTCTTGCCATCGGTGCCGGGGAAGGTCAGCACCTCGCCCATCCGGTCCGGTCCATGCAGCACCAGCCCCATGGCGATGCCCCGGTCCAGCGTCGGCGAATGATAGGAGGAGGTCACCCGCCCCTGCATCACCTTCTGGCCGTTCTCATTCTCACCTTCGCCAAGCGCATAGGCCCCATCCGGCAGGGTGCTGCCATCGGTCGTCTCAAGCCCCACCAGTTTCCAGCGGGTCGGATCCTGCATATGGCTGCGCTGTTGCGCGCGTTTACCAAGGTAGTCGTCCTTCTTTTTCGAGATCGCCCAGTTCAGGCCAAGGTCTTGGGGGATCACCGTGCCGTCAGTCTCATCCCCGATCATGATGAAGCCCTTTTCAGCGCGCAGGATGTGCAAACATTCCGTGCCATAGGGCATCACGCCCAAGTCATGCCCGGCGATCAACAGCGCGTCCCAGAAGGCCTGCCCCTGCCCCGCCTCAACCGCGATCTCATAGCTCAGCTCGCCAGAGAAAGAGATGCGGAAGACACTGACCTTGAAGCCGCCCAATTCGCCCTCGGTCCACTCCATCAAGCCAAGCGCCTCGCGGCTGAGGTCCATCCCGCCGAGTTTCTCCAGACATTTGCGCGCGTTGGGGCCGACCACGGCCACTTGCGCGTAATGTTCGGTGGCGTTGACCACATGCACCTTCCAATCCCACCACTCGGTCTGGAGCCATTCCTCCATATGGGCATGGATGCTGTCGGCCCCGCCGGTGGTCGTGTGGCAAAGGAAGGTCTGCTCATCCAGCCGCGCCACGACGCCATCGTCGATCAGGAAACCATTCTCGTTGCACATCAGCCCATAGCGGCATTTGCCGGGTTTCAACGTCGACATCATATTGGTGTACATCATGTCGAGGAACCGCGCCGCATCCGGGCCACGCACGATCAGCTTGCCAAGGGTCGAGGCATCCAGCAGGCCGAGGTTCTGGCGTGTGTTCGTCACCTCCCGCATCACCGCGTCATGGGTGCTTTCACCGTCTCGCGCATAGGCATAGGGCCGCCGCCACTGGCCGACCGGTTCCCAAACCGCGCCGTTGGCCGCGTGCCAGTCATGTAGCGGGGTGCGGCGGATCGCCTGGAAGGTATCGCCCCGCGCCGCCCCCGCAATCGCGCCCATCGAAATCGGGTGGTAAGGCGGGCGGAAGGTGGTGGTGCCGACGTTGGGGATCTCTGCATCCAACGCCCCGGCGAGCGTGGCCAGCCCGTTGATATTGCTAAGCTTCCCCTGATCCGTCGCCATGCCGAGCGTGGTATAGCGTTTGGCATGTTCGACCGAGACGAAGCCCTCTTGCGCGGCCAGCCGCACGTCCGAGACTTTCACGTCGTTCTGATAGTCCAGAAAGGTCTTCTCGCGCAGTTTGACGCTGGCGCCCTGCGGCATTTGCCAGACCGGCATCATCGGCGCTTCCTCGCGCCGCGCCGCCGTGGGTGCCGCCAGATCGCGCGGCAGTTTGAAGCCGAGCGACGTCGCCACCCCATCTGCGGCAGCATGGGCGTCATGCAGCACGTCGTCGAGGGCAAAGACCCCCGCCGCCGCCCCCGCTGGCGTCACGAAACCATGGCCGTCTGCCCCGGTGGGCGGGTGGTCCTGATCGGGGCGGAAACAGGCTTTCGCCCCGTCCCATGTCAGCTTGCCGCCGCAATGAGACCACAGATGCACCACCGGGGACCAACCGCCCGACATGGCCACCGCATCGCAGGCGATCTCTTCCAACACGGCCCCTTCGCCCGCCTGCGAACAGACGGCCACACCGGTCACCCGCTTGCCCCCCTGAACCGAGGATACCGCATGGCCCATGACCACCCGAATGCCAAGCGCGCGGGCTTGGGCCACCAATTCGCTGTCTTGCGGCAAGACGCGGGCATCCAGCACGGCGGGCACATCAAGCCCCGCCTGTTTCAGCGCAATCGCCGTGAGATAGGCGTTGTCGTTATTCGTCACCACCACGGTGCGGTCACCCGGTGAGACCCCGTAGTTCGCCACATAGTCGCGCATGGCCGAGGCCAGCATCACGCCCGGCACGTCATTGCCCGCAAAGCTCAGCGGCCGTTCGATCGCGCCCGTGGCGGTGATCACATGGGCCGCCCGTACGCGCCAAAGCCGATGACGTGGGCCTGCGCTCTCGGGGGCATGATCCCGCAGCCGTTCATAGCCCAGCACATAGCCGTGATCGTAAACCCCTGCCCCCATGGTCCGGTCGCGCAGGTCCACATTCTCCATGCTGCGCAAACGGTCGAGCGTTTGCGCGATCCAGTCCTCCACCGGCGCGTCGTCGACCGTGCCGCCGTCAACCGGCGCCCGACCGCCCCAATGGGCCGACTGCTCCATCACGATGACACGCGCACCGCTCAGGCCCGCGGCCAAGGCGGCCTGAAGCCCCGCGACACCGCCGCCGATGACCAGCACATCGCAGAAGGCGTGGAAATGCTCATAGGTGTCGGCATCTGCCGCCTTGGGCGCTTTGCCCAGACCAGCGGAATGGCGGATGATCGGCTCATAGAGATGCTTCCACAGCGGGCGCGGATGCATGAACATCTTGTAGTAGAAGCCCGCGGGCAGAAAACGGCTGAGGTGTTTGTTGATCCCGCCCACGTCGAACTCAAGGCTCGGCCAGTGGTTCTGGCTTTCCGCGGCCAACCCCTCGTAAAGCTCGGTCGTGGTGACGCGGGCATTGGGCTCGAAATGCCCCTCTTGGCCAAGACCGACCAGACCGTTGGGCTCTTCGGGGCCGGAGGTCACGATGCCGCGCGGGCGGTGGTATTTGAACGAACGCCCGACCAGCACCTGATCATTGGCCAACAGCGCCGAGGCCAGCGTGTCGCCCTCATAGCCGCGCATTTGCTTGCTGTTGAAGGTAAAGCTCAGCGGTTTGCTTTTGTTCAGCAGGCGGCCGCCTGTGGCCAGTCTTGTGCTCATCGTGGAAAACCTTGGGGGCTGAGGATGGGGTGAATGCCGGGGCGAGAAACGAGGTCGGGGGCTAGCTGGCGCGCTGCCACTGCCAATCGGGATGGCGTTTGCGGATCGCCTCAAGGATGTGATCCGGCGGGGCGAGGGTCTGCGCGGGATAGCTGCCAAAGACTTCGAGCGTGGCGGTATCGCGGGCCATGTGGAACCACTTGCCGCAGCCATAGACATGTCGCCAACGCTCAAGATGCACGCCCTTGGGGTTCTCACGCATGAAGAGGTAACGCTCGAAATCCTCTTCGGAGCCGCCGGGGCCGATACGTTTCAAATGCGCCTCCCCGCCGCCGTGAAACTCCGTCTCTTCGGCGGTGACATGGCAGCAAGGACAGGTGAGGATCAGCATGGGCAGGCTCCTGCGCGGGTAGAGAACGGCAAAACGCCGCCCCGGCGCGACGGCGCGGAGCGGCGTGAATCGTGAAAAGGCGACGCTGCGCGCGTGGCCGAGGGGGTTTTACTCGGTCGGGGTTGCGGCCTCATCGACGGCATCCGCCGTGCCTTCGGCCGCGCCCTCAATGGTCTCGCCAGTGCTTTCGGCAGCACCTTCGATATTAACGTTGACGTCATTCGCGCCATCGAGGTCACCGCCCGCGAAGAGGAAATAGGCCAGCAAAGCCACCACGACGACGACCGCGCCCACGATGAAAGCAAGGCCGCTGTTGCCGCCACGGTCCGTCGTGGTCGTGGTTGTGGTGGTGTTGGTATGATCGACGTGATCCGTGCGGTTGTGATCCGGGGTTGCCATTGTTCAGCTCCGTTATATTCAATGTCTGAACGGGTAACCCCGGGCCGGGCACAGGCGTTCCCCCCCGTGCGGAGCAGCGGCGAATTGTGGCCGATCCACAACATCAATGCGCCACCCCGGCAGCCACGGATTCGTCGATAAAACGCCCTTCGGCGAAACGCTCAAGCCCGAAGGCGTCGGTCAGCGGCGAATGCCCCTTGGCCATCAACTCGGCAAAACCCCAACCCGAGCCGGGGATCGCCTTGAAGCCGCCCGTGCCCCAGCCGCCATTGATAAACACCCCCTCCACCGGGGTCTTGCTGAGGATGGGAGAGCGGTCGCCGGTGACATCCACGATGCCGCCCCATTGCCGCAGCATCTTGAGCCGTGAGATCATCGGGAAGGTCTCGACCAGCGCGCGCACCGTCTCTTCGATATGGTGAAAGCTGCCGCGTTGGGTGTAGTTGTTATGCCCGTCCGTGCCGCCGCCGATGACCATCTCGCCCTTGTCGGACTGGCTCATATAGCCGTGCACCGTGTTGGCCATGACGACGACATCCATACAGGGTTTGACCGGCTCCGAGACCAGCGCCTGCAAGGCCACGCTTTCGATCGGCAGACGAAAGCCCGCCATATTCGCCAGCTGTCCCGAATGCCCGGCCACGACGATCCCCAGCTTGTCGCAGTCGATATCGCCGCGTGTGGTGCTGACGCCGGTCACCTTGCCGCCCGTCTGGCGCACGCCAGTGACCTCGCATTTCTGGATAATGTCCATGCCCATATCCGAGCAGGCCCGCGCATAGCCCCAAGCCACCGCATCATGCCGCGCGGTGCCGCCGCGCGCCTGCCAAAGCCCGCCCAGCACCGGGTAGCGCGGCCCGTCGATGTTGATGATCGGCACCAGTTGTTTGACCCGGTCCGGCCCGATAAATTCGGTCTGTACGCCTTGCAGGGCGTTGGCATGGGCCGTGCGTTTGTAGCCGCGCACCTCATGCTCGGTCTGCGCCAGCATGATGACACCACGGGGGCTGAACATGATGTTGTAGTTCAGGTCTTGGCTCATCGTCTCATAAAGACTGCGCGCCTTTTCGTAGATCGCAGCCGAGGGGTCTTGCAGGTAGTTCGAGCGGATGATCGTCGTATTCCGCCCGGTGTTCCCCCCGCCAAGCCATCCCTTTTCCAGCACCGCGACATTGGTGATGCCGAAGTTCTTGCCCAGATAGTACGCCGTCGCCAGCCCATGCCCGCCCGCGCCCACGATGATAACGTCATAGCGCTTTTTCGGCTGCGCATCGCGCCATGCCCGGGTCCAACCCGTATGATGGCGCATCGCCTCTCGGGCCACTGCGAAAACGGAGTATTTCTTCATCACGTCACTTCCCGGCAAGGATTCGGGCCGCGCGGGCGGCTGTGCTCAGTTCTGAGCCTAGGAGCAGATATGCGAAATGACCACCACGGCATTTGGACGCGGTTTTGCGACATGCGGCGCGATTGGTGAAAAATGCCGCAGGGCACGCGGCATTTGCGGGCTTTTGTCGGGGCCGGTCAAAGGTTAGGTAGAGGCCATGATATTCTGGTTTCTCTCTGGCGCGATGGCGCTTGTCGTGGGCGGTCTTCTGGCGCGGGCCGCTTGGCGCGGCGCGGATACGCCCCTGCCCGCTCAGGCGGACTATGATCTGAAGGTTTACCGCGACCAGTTGGAGGAGGTTGAGCGCGATGTGGCGCGCGGGATTGTCCCCGAGGCCGACGCCGCCCGCATCCGGACCGAGATTTCGCGCCGCATCCTCGCTGCCGATGCCGCCCGCGACGGTGGCCCGCACACCGCCGCGCGCCCCGCGCCCTTGGTGCTGATCGCCGGGGTCGTGGCTTTGGGCGCCGGGTCTTTGGCGCTTTATTGGCATCTGGGGCAGCCCGGCTATGGCGACTTGGCCCTCGCTGACCGCATCGCCTTTGCCGAGGATATGCGCCGCAACCGTCCCAGCCAGCAAAGCGCGGTGGAGAGCCTGCCCCCCAGCCCTGCCACCGAAGGGCTGAGCGCCGATTACCTCGCCTTGATGCAACAGCTGCGCGCCACGGTCAAAGACCGGCCCGAAGATCTGCAAGGGCAAACCCTTCTGGCGCAGAACGAAGCCCGCATCGGCAATTTCCCCGCCGCCGCCGAGGCGCAGGCCAATGTGCTGCGTCTCAAAGGGGCCGACCGCACCGCCAAGGATATCGCGGATTATGCCGAACTCTTGGTGCTGGCAGCGGGCGGCTATGTCTCGCCCGAGGCGGAAACCGCCCTGCGCGAGGTGTTGAACCGCGATGAGCAGGATGGCCGGGCGCGCTATTACCTCGGCCTGATGATGGTGCAGACCGGGCGGCCCGACGTGGGCTTTCGCATCTGGGACGCGCTGCTGCGGCGCGGGCCTGTCGATGCCCCCTGGATCGAGCCGATCCGCGCGCAGATCGCTCAGGTCGCCGCCCTTGCCGGGGTGAATTACGAGATGCCGCAGATTGGCACTGGCACCCTCGCGCGCGGCCCTTCGGCCGAAGACATCGAAGCCGCCTCGGAGATGAGCGCGGATGACCGGATGGAGATGATCGGCGGCATGGTCGCAGGGCTGTCGGACCGTCTGGCCAGCGAAGGTGGCCCGCCGCAGGACTGGGCGCGGCTGATCACGTCGCTGGGGGTCTTGGGCGATACCAATCAGGCCCGGGCGGTCTATGACAATGCGCTTGAGGTTTTCTCGGGCGATAATGCGGCGCTGGACATGATCCGCAGCGCCGGGGAACGCGCAGGGGTAGCAGGATGATTTACGACGAAACCGCAGATTTCATCGCCGCCCTGCCCCCGATGCAGGCGCTGATCGGTCTGGACTTGGGTGAGAAAACCATCGGCGTGGCGGTGAGCGATAGTTTCCAATCCGTCGCCACCCCGCTGGAAACCGTGCGACGCAAAAAGTTCGGCGTCGATGCCGCCCGGCTGACCGAGATCATCGCCGAACGCCGCATCGGCGGGCTTGTTCTGGGGCTGCCGCGCAATATGGATGGCACCGAGGGGCCGCGCTGCCAGTCGACCCGCGCCTTCGCGCGCAACTTCGACCGGCTCAGCCCGCTGCCGATCACCTATTGGGACGAGCGCCTGTCGACCGTGGCCGCCGAACGCGCACTTCTTGAGGCCGACACCACCCGCAAACGCCGCGCCGAGGTCATCGACCATGTGGCGGCGGGCTATATCCTGCAGGGGCTTCTGGACCGTTTGCAGGTGATGCGCCGTGACTAAGAAGGTCTGGCAACGCGATGAGGTCGAAAGCCCCTGCATCAACATCTGCGTGGTGCATCCCGAAAGCCGTCTCTGCACCGGCTGTCTGCGTTCGATCGACGAGATTGGCCGCTGGTCCGCGATGAGCGCCGAGGAACGCCGCGCTATCATGGCGGAACTGCCCTCACGCGAAAGCGCCCATGCGAAACGGCGCGGGGGACGCGCCGCGAAACTGGCCCGGCGGCGCGACTAAGGCGGGCTCAGGCGCCGCGGCGCTGGACGATCTGGTTCAGGAAAATAAGGGCCGCTTCGCCGTGGGTGACATCCTGATGCCCCATCGGGGCCCCGTTGTAGTTGGCGGCAGACACAGAGGCGCGGGCGAATGTCAGGCTGGTCTCACGGGTGAACATCCCATCGAAACGAAACGCCCGACGGCCCCGGCGCGCAGGTTTCCAATAAGCAAGGTCGGTGCCCTGCCCTTTGAGAATGATCGCTTTGGTCCCGCTTCGGCGCATCTCGTCACGTCCCTTGGTTCGGATGATTCTGCGTTTGTTATGCCATTTAGCCCGCAGTTTGTGTCGAGATTGCGGCAATTCAGTGAACATTGTCCGAAATTGGGCAGAAAGAGCCGCATTCCGGCAGGAGTAAGGTCAAAAACAGGACGGCTCAGCCCCAAAGCGCCTTTCTCAACATATTCAGGGCCACCAGCACGAGGAAGACGGCAAAGACCCGCCGCAGCGGTTTGGGGTCCATCGCATGGGCCAGCCGCACGCCCCAAGGCGCGGTGATCAGCGTCATCGCCACGACGATCCCAAAGGCTGCGAGGTTGACCGCCCCGAGGGTCAGCGGCGGGCGGCTCTGCCCGATATCGACAAACAGAAAGGCAATCACCGAAGGCACGGCGATCAAGAGGCCAAAGCCCGCCGCCGTGGCCACGGCCTTGTGAATGGGCCGCCCGTGCAATGTCATCAGCGGCACGCCAAAACTGCCGCCACCGATCCCCATGAGCACCGACAGAAAGCCCACCATCGGCGACAGGAGCGCGCGTTTGAGGCCGCGGGGCATGGTCTCCCCCAAGCGCCACTCGCTGCGCCCAAAGCCGAGGTACAGGCCCACGCAAAGCGCCAGCCCGCCAAAGATCACCTGTAGCGTCTGGGTCCGCAGTTGCGACACCAGCAGCACGCCCAGAATGGCCCCCAGCATAATCCCCGGTGCCCAAGTGCGCAAAATCTCCCAATCCACCGCGCCCTTTTGGTTGTGCGCATGAACCGAACGCGCCGAGGTTACGATGATCGTCGCCAGAGAGGTCGCAAGGCAAATCTGCATCAACTGCGGCCCGCCGTAGCCCAGCGATTGCAGCACGTAAAAGAACGCCGGGACCAAGACGATGCCCCCGCCGACGCCCAAAAGCCCTGCCAAAATCCCGGCAAAACCGCCGATCAGGGCGAGCAGCACCAGCATCGGCAATAGATCGTTCAATTCTGGCATGAGCCCCTCCCCGGCTGTCGTTGGCTCTATCAAGCCGTTTCGCGCGAAGGGTTCAAGGCGATAACGCCGGGGTTGCACTTTGCCCAAGGCCGGTTAGGTTGCCCGCGACTGTGGGCCCCAAGCGCACCGACCGTTTGCCGCCTGTCCCATATGGCCCCGGCCATGCCATCCGAAAGGACATCTCGTGCTACGTTCAGCGCTCATTCTCGGGTTGCTGGGGCTGGTCGGCCCCTTCGCCATTGATATGTATCTGCCCGCCATGCCTGCCATCGCCGCCAGCTATGGCGCCTCTGAGACGGCGGTTCAGGCGACGATCACCGCCTATTTCATCGCCTTCGGACTGGGGCAGCTTTTCTACGGCCCTTGGGCCGATCAGGCGGGGCGCAAACTGCCGATCATGGTCGGGCTCACGCTGTTTCTGGTCGCCTCTTTCGGGGCGGCCTTCGCCCCGTCGATGGCGGCGCTGACCGGTTGGCGCGCCCTGCAAGGGCTGGGCGGCGCGGTGCTGATGGTGGTGCCCCGCGCGATCATCCGCGATCAATATACCGGGACACAGGCGACGCGCTTGATGGCGATGTTGATGCTGGTGATCTCGATCTCGCCCATGCTGGCCCCGCTGGCGGGCAGCGCGGTTCTGGCCTTGGCCGATTGGCGCGCAATATTCATCGCCCTTGGCGTTCTGGCGGTTGCCGCGCTGGCCCTCACCGCCACCGCCCAGCCCGAGACCTTGCCCGCAGAGCGCCGCGTTCGGATCAACCCGCGCAGCCTTTGGCTCGGGGCGAAAGTGCTGCTGAGCGATCCGATTTTCATGGGGCTGACCTTTATCGGCGGCTTTGCCATGGGGTCATTTTTTGTTTTCATCGCCTTTGCGCCCTTTGTCTATACCGGACAATACGGGCTGGGGCCGACGGGCTTCTCGCTGGCCTTCGCGGTCAATGCCATCGGCTTCTTCTCGGCCTCGCAGCTGGCGGGCTGGCTCGGTGAACGCTGGGGCATGCGCAGCCTCGTGCGGCGCGGGGTCGCGGGCTTCGTGCTCTTCTCCGCCGCGATCTTTGTCACCGCGTTGGTCACCGAGCCGGGGCTCTATCTGGTGATGGCGGGTCTGTTCTGCGCCAATGCTTGCCTTGGCGTGGTGGTGCCGACGGTGATGGTCGTGGCGCTGGACGACCACGGCGATATCGCGGGACTGGCCTCGTCCTTGGGCGGCACCTTACAGATGGTGGCCGGGGGCCTCTCCATCGCGCTGGCCGGGCCGTTTTTCGACGGCAGCGTCACGCCGATGTTGGGGGCCATCGCGGCTTGCGGTCTGGTGGCGGCCCTGCTCACGCTGGCGCTGCTGCGGCCCCGCCCTGTGGCTGAACCCAGCGTCTGACCCTACCCCGCCGCGGCCACGTCCTGTGCCGCGGCGATTTCGGCCAAGGCAGCCTCGACCAGCTCCGGACCCGCGCCGGGCTTATGCGCCCCTTCGGAAAGGATACGCCGCCACTGCCGCGCACCGGGCCGCCCGGCGAAAAGCCCCAGCATATGACGGGTGATCTGCCCCAGCCTCCCGCCGTCTGCCAAATGGGCCTCGATATAGGGCAACATCCCCTGCACCGCCGCCTCAGCACTGCTGTCGCTTCCCTGGCCGTAGATGCGCCGATCTGCCGTGGCGAGGATATCCGCGGGCGCGTGATAGGCGCTGCGCCCCACCATGACGCCATCTAGCCCCGCATCGAGAAAGGCCTTGGCCTGATCGAGCGAGGTGATCCCGCCATTGACCGAGATATGCAGGTTCGGGAACAGCCTTTTCATTCGGTGGACGAGGTCATAATCCAACGGCGGAATATCGCGGTTTTCCTTGGGGCTTAGCCCCTGCAACCACGCCTTGCGGGCATGGATCGTCACACGGGTACAGCCCGCCGCCACGATCCGCGACATGAACTCGGGGAGGATCTCTTCGGGGTTCTGATCGTCCACCCCGATGCGGCATTTCACCGTCACCTCGACATCGCAGGCCGCGCGCATCGCATCGACGCAATCGGCCACCAGCCCCGGCTGCTGCATTAAAACGGCCCCGAATGCGCCCGATTGCACCCTGTCAGAGGGGCAGCCGCAATTAAGGTTGATCTCATCATAGCCCGCCGCAGCCCCCAACCGCGCCGCCTGCGCCAGCTCTTGCGGGTCCGACCCGCCCAATTGCAATGCAACGGGATGTTCCGCGGGGTCGTGGTCCAGCAGATGCAACGCGCCACCACGCACCAAGGCGGGGGCGGTCACCATCTCGGTGTAAAGCAGGGTCTCGCGGCTGAGCAGACGGTGGAGGTAGCGGCAGTGGCGGTCGGTCCAATCCATCATGGGTGCAACGCTCAGCCTTGCTGCTCTTTCAACATTATTTTTCAATAGCTTAACCTCATCTCCGAATGAGCTTGATGTAGCACGCTTGGCGTGGATTTCCGGGGGTTTCCCCCGGTTTTCCGGGGTTTTCGATTCAGGATTGCTACCGTCTAGCACATCTGAACTGCCAGAACACCGCCACTTACTCCGCCCGTGTTTGCCCCGCGCGCCGCCTCCCCTGCTTCTCTGTCTGAACCAGGGAAGTCGGGAATCAAACCAAGGAGAATTTTTTCGCGGACGCGCCGACTTGCATTGTAGCGTTGTTGCAACTATCAATTTTGCGCAAAGCGAAAACAGATTTTTAATTACTACTTTCAGACCATTAGGCTCCGCCTATGTGTGGATCGCGCCTTGCCGCGGCAGCGGTTCAAAACGTATAATTCGGAGCGTATTCTCCATGAGCAAGCTTACTCAAACCACGCATGTCGAGCTTCGGTCGCGCGTAAAAAAGGCCCTCAAGGATGTCGGGCTCGGGGTGGCATTTATCGGCTTCGCACTCATGGGGCTTTTCAGGTCCGCCGCAAGGTTCAAAAGACACATTCCCAATTACTCTAACTTCTTAAAAGGATATTCCCATGAAACGGGCACTTCTGACGACTTTGGCCATGATGACCTCCTCTGCCGCATTGGCCGGCTCTTACTGCGAACTGGACGGGTCGGAGATGTTCAGCTGCACCTTTAACGGTGGCGCAAAGGCCGTTGAGGTTTGCGATGCCTTCTGGATGGACGGCGATATGGCCTCCTATGGCTTTTTCCAAACCAGCGGTGAACTCGAGAAGGAAATCATCGTCGACAAAGCCTCCCTGCTTTACAACGAGGGCATGGGCACGATGATGAGCGAGTCGGTCACCTTTCAAACCGAAGACGGCTATGGCTACGAGGTATACTGGTGGGCCGAACGGGGCGACGCCGAGGTCGGCGGTGGCCTTACCGTTTATCAGGACGGCAGCGAGATTGCCGACCTGTCCTGCGATGCGGGGTCTGTTCAGCAAAGCCTTGGTGAGTTCATCATGATGATCGACAATGCGCAGGTCTCCCCATGAGACCTTGGGCTGCGGCCGTGATCGCGGCGGGCCTCGGCTCTGCTGCACAGGCGCAGGGGGTGTGTTCGGGCGAGGTGGTGTTTCAATGCGCCACCAACGCGCCCGAGGCGGAGCGGGAGCAGATTACTGTTTGTCAGTCTGATGCGCGGTTTGAAATGGTGCGGCACCACTTGGCCTCCGGTGAGCTGCGCTATGACGTTCCTCTGACCGCCGATGGGGCGCTGACCCACTACACTTTTGGCTGGCTCGACGAGGAAACGCTCAAGGTCGAACTGGGATTTTGGGACGAACCCTACGCTATGGCGCGCATTCTTCACATGGCTCTGCCGTGGAACGAAGAGGAGGACGAACAGCGGCTGGACTTGCCCTCCGAAGCCTGGTTGCAAACCGCTGATTGGCAGATGCCGATTGAACAGGAACTGTGCCTGCCGCAAACCGTCTACGCCGACCTCGCCACGATGGAGCTCGGGTTTGTGGATCGCGGGCCTGTGGGCTTGTTTTTCTCGGGTGATGAAATCGTGCCGACCCCAGAGACAGTCGGTCGCGCACGCGTGCAGACCGATACAACGGTGTCTGTCTACCAGTGGAGCAGCCCCAATGCCGCAACACCCGTGTGGTGGCAGCTATATAACGGTGACGAAGTTGAGGTGCTGGCCGTGCATGGCGCTTTTCGCGCGGTGGCGATCCCGATCGGCGTTAGCGAATGCGTAATCCGTCCTGAAGACATGGGGCATGCCTACAACGGCCCCTGTGCCACGGGCTGGGTGGATCAGCAGTATCTACAGATGATCCAGTAACGGATCGCCGAAGCTTAGATCTACGACACAGACAAAACACATGACACTTTCAATTATGAGCGCAGTGGGGGGAAGATGCGGAAAACTATAACAATTGCAGCTGTGCTGGCTGCGAGCCAAGCCGCTGCGTTTTGCGACGAAGGCATTCTGGAAACCGATGTGCTTTGTGTGACCGAAGAGGCAGAAGAAATTAAACTCTGCCGCACGGTCCACCCGATGACCGAGATGGAGATTTTGACTCTTAACGTCGATCCGGCGATCTCTAAGGGACCACACAGCGAGGTGGCACGGGATATTCCCTTTGCGATGACACTCGGGACAGGTGGCTACCCTTGGGACAGTTATAGTCTGACTTTCTTGGACGAGGGCGGACACGTCGTGCTCAACCTGCGCCGTGCCATTGATGCCGTGGATAACAGTCACGTTGAAATCTCGCTCGACCTATTCGGACGGGGGGCCGAACCGCAGCGCACTTTAACCTGTATGGTGCCCGCCCTGCGCGCTGAAATTGACGCTCTGCTAACGACACGCGGCATTGCGCCAAATGGCGCGCGCACGGGCCCTTCCGCAGACAGCCGCCCCTTCTACATCCCGCGCCAACGACTGCCTGGAGATACGCCTTATGGCGGCTATGCTTGCCGCGAAGTCGGTCTGGTCGAAAGTAAGGAAGGCTCTGACGCGGGTCAAATTGCGCTTTACACCGCCGCCTTTGAGGACGCCGCGATCATGGGTTATCTCAGCCCCTACGACGCCACGGGTGCCTTCGAATGCTGGAATGAAAACGGTTTCAGCGGCATCGTCTGGCCCGATAGGGACAAGCGCGGCGATGACCTTCCGTGGTCCATGCTCGATTTCGACGCACGTCTTGTCGCCTGCGGCCTGAACGAGGCTAACTGGCCGCCGAATGTTGCCTATGACGGCAAGTGCTCCAGCGCATGGGTGACGTCCGGTTCGGTTGCTGGTTTTGGCGGCTGACACAGCTTCAACTTTTTGGTTCCACCTGCCGATCGTGCACTTTGGCACCGCATTGCGCGCTTGCAGCGAAGGTCGGCAAACCGCCCAATGTCACGCTGTCGAAAACGGCCCTACACCGACCTCAAAAAAACAGCCCGGATGCCGCCTTAGCACCTGCAAGCGCACATTGATCCGTGCCAATACTCTTCCAGAGGATGTGACGGGCTGACGTGCAGGTTAGCCAGCGAACGAGGGTGTCAAACTTGCATAATCTGACATCCATGTCGCGAACAGCTATCAAGTACCGATGCTGAAAAACGTGCCCCTGTCACGATCACATCAAAGTCCCAAGCGTGACCCATCTGGAAAGGCAGGTCCAAGCCGTTCTTCGTGCTGTCCACCGCCAGAATGCTCTTCTTCCCACAGCCGGCAATGGCCTTGCGGGCGGACATTTCGTCGGCGTTGTAATCCAGTACCTCGCCCTCTTCGGAAAGGCCGCCGCAGCTGAACACCGCATAATCAACCCGATACCTTGAGAAGAAATTGAGCGCTGACGTGCCGATCATATCCAGATCGCGCATTCTTACGGTTCCGCCTGCCAGTTCGACAGCAACGCCAGGGGCTTGTTGCAGGGCGCAGACAGCGTGAATGCTGTTTGACGCGACGAAAAGGTCTTTATGCGAAGCCAAGAACCGCGCGCAGGCTTCTACCGTTGTGCCGGTGCCCAAGGCCACCCGTGCGCCATCGGGAATGAGACCCTTTACTGCTAATGCGATGCGCTGCTTTTCCTGTCGCGCGATGCCTTCGCGGGGCAGATAGCCGATGTTCTCACTCTGCTGGCGCAGCCGGGCATAGCCGTTGCGGCGCTGGACAAGTCCCGCTTCGTCAAGATCGCGCAGGTCGGCTCGTATGGTTTGTACCGAAACCGAAAGCTCGGACGAAAGCTCGGCTGCCGACAGCGTTTCGCGCTTGGAGAGTAGGGCAATAATCTCGTCTCTTCTCTGGGTAATATCCCGTCGCACGGTCATTTCCTTCGAAAAATAATTATTTTTCTAATAGGTTAGGAAATGAACTCAGGCCCCGCAATATAAATAAAAGTTTCAAAGAACCGTTACAAAACTGTCAGAAAACTCAGGGATAAGGCTCTCGTGAACTGCTTTCGTTCGAAAGTAAAAAACCCAGGAGAGTTCCATGAAATCCTTCGTTACATCCACCGCTTTCGCGCTTTTGGCCAGCACGGCCATGGCCGATACGATCACCCTCTACACATCGCAGCCGAATGCGGATGCGCAGAGGACCGTGGACGCATTTATGGCTGCCAACCCTGGCACCGAAGTTGATTGGGTCCGCGACGGCACAACCAAACTGATGGCCCGCCTGCGCGCCGAGATCGAAGCGGGCAACCCGCAGCCCGATGTCTTGCTGATCGCCGATACTGTGACGCTGGAGGGCATGGCGCAGGAGGGTCTGTTGACCGCCTATCAATCGCCCGAAGCCGGTGACTATGACGCGGCGCTGCATTCTGCCGAAGGCTATTACCACTCGACCAAATTGATCACCACCGGGATCGTTTACAACACAGGTGTCGAGACCGCGCCGACCTCTTGGAAAGACCTCTCGGACGAAGCCATCAAAGGGCAAATCGCGATGCCTTCTCCGCTTTATTCCGGTGCCGCGCTGATCCACCTTGCCACGCTGACCGGCGATGAGACTTTGGGCTGGGAGTATTACGAAAACCTCGCCGCAAATGAGGCCCGCGCGCAGGGTGGCAACGGCGGCACCTTCAAAGCCGTGGCTTCGGGTGAGAAGCCTTATGGCATGGTCGTCGACTTTCTGGCGATCCGCAACAAGGCTGAAGGCTCCCCGGTTGATTTCGTCTTTCCCGAAGAGGGCGTCTCCTATGTGACCGAGCCGGTGGCGATCATGTCTTCTGCCAAGAACGTCGAAGGTGCCGAGAAATTCGTCGACTTCCTGCTCAGCACTGAAGGCCAAGAATTGGTTCTGGACATGGGTTATATCCCTGCCCGTAACGGCATGGGCGTACCCGAAGGGTTCCCCGCCCGCGAAGACATCAAACTGATGGCCTTTGACCCTGCCGAGGCCCTCGCAAATGCCGACACCAACAAGGCCAAATTCGCAGAGCTTTTCGGCGCTGAATGATGAGTGCCGCACAACAAACTGGAGGCAGCCGGACCGAGGCCCGGCTGCTCTCTGCCATTCTGATCGTCGCCATCTGTCTGACGCTTGCGCCGGTCCTGCGCCTTTTTGTCGAGGGTGTCACGGATCAAGGCAGCCCCAGTCTGACCCTTATGCGCGATGTACTGGCGCAACCCTCGACCCTAAGTGCGCTTAAGCATTCGCTGGTCACGGCGGGTTTTGGCACTTTGGTGTCGCTGGTGCTTGGCGCGGCCTTTGCCTTTTTGGTGGCGCTGACAGACCTGCGGGCCAAGGCGGCTTTGGTCTTTTGCCTGATGATCCCGATGATGATCCCGCCGCAGATCACTGCACTGTCATGGACCCAGATCATGGGGCCATCTTCGGTCTTGCTAAAGACATTGGGCATTGCCCCCCCGCTTGGCGCGCCCCAGCCACTTTACTCGCCCGAGGGCATCATCCTGTTGCTGGGCATCCAGCATATGTCGATCATCTTCCTGACCCTTCGCGCGGGCCTGCGATCCATCCCGCAAGATGTGGTAGAGGCCGCCCGGATCAGCGGTGCCAGAGGGCTGCGCACATGGTGGCAGGTCGTCATGCCCCTGACCTTGCCCAGTCTCGCGGCGGGCACGGCAATTACCTTTGTCACCGCGCTTGGCAATTTTGGCATTCCCGCGATGTTGGGTATTCCTGCAGGCTATGCGACGCTGCCGACGCTGGTCTATCAAAAGCTGGCCGGCATGGGCACGACCGTTCTGGTCGAGGTTTCAGTTCTGGCCATGCTGATCGGGGCGGTCGCCGTGGCGGGCATCTTGTTACAGCGCCTATGCCAGTCTCGTCAGAGATTGCATCTTGTGGGCAGCACCTCGCGGCCGCTGGCCCTGCCCTTGGGGGCGGCCCGTTTGCCGGTTGAGATCGTGCTCTGGGCCGTGGTTTTTGTCATCCTCGTCCTGCCGATGTTCGGCCTTTTGGCGACGTCACTCGTGCCTGCCTATGGCGTGACCCTGCGCTTTGACACGGTGACGCTTGCATCTTGGTATGAGGTTCTCTTTCGCCAACCCGTCACTTCGCGTGCCTTCGCCAACTCCTTTGGACTGGCCGCAGGCGCCTCTGCGGTTTTGGCGGCAATCTGCCTTCCTCTTGCGTGGCTGATGGAGCGACGCAAAACGCGGCTCGCGCGGCTGTTCGACAGCCTGCTCGATCTGCCCTACGCCCTGCCGGGTGTTGTCCTGTCGATCGCGATGATCCTGCTGCTGATCAAGCTGCCTTTCACCGAAGCCACGCTTTATGGCACCATTTGGATCATCTTTCTGGCCTATCTCGCGCGGTTCTTCGCGGTAATGTTCCGCCCGGTTCAGGCAAGCCTGAAACAGTTCGATCCTGCTATGGATGAGGCCGCGCAATCGGTTGGTGCCTCGCTCTACAGGCGGCTACGCGATGTGATCTTTCCGCTTTCGGCCCCAGCGGCAGCGGCGGGGGCGATCCTTGTGTTTCTCACCGCGTTCAATGAACTCACGGTTTCCGCGCTCTTGTGGTCCTCGGGCACCGAGACATTAGGCGTCGTGATTTTCAACCTCGATGACAGTGGCGAAACCGGCATGGCCAGCGCCTTGGCAATGACCATCATCTTTGTGGTCATCGTCCTTATGGCGCTAATCCAGCTTTTTTCCCGCCGCTTTCCAAAAGGAGTTGTCCCATGGCAGACATAAACCTGTCTTCGGTCAGCAAGACATTCGCAGGCACCCCTGCCCTACAAGACATCACAACCCGGTTCGACGACGGCGAATTTATCGCACTTTTGGGGCCGTCGGGCTGTGGCAAGACCACCCTTCTGCGCATCTTGGCGGGGTTCGAGACGCCCAGCAGCGGTCAACTCCGCATTGGCAGCCGCGAAATGGCCAATGCTCAAACAGGGGTGAACCTGCCGCCCGAAGAGCGCAACATCGGGTTTGTGTTTCAATCCTACGCGCTTTGGCCGCATATGTCGGTGCGGCGCAATGTGTCCTACCCGCTTGAAATCCGCAGGTTCTCCAAGTCCGAGGTAGCAAAACACACCGATGCGGCCCTCGCCTCGACGGGGCTTGAGAATTACGCTGATCGCATGCCCTCTGACCTTTCGGGCGGACAACGGCAACGGGTGGCTTTGGCACGCTGCCTTGTCTCTGATCCCTGTGCCGTGCTGCTGGATGAGCCCTTGGCCAACCTTGATGTGGCGTTGCGGGCCACGATGCAGGGCGTCTTTACCGATTTTCACAAGCGCACCGGGGCCACAATGGTCTATGTCACTCATGACCAGGCCGAAGCCATGGCGATGGCCGATCGGATCGCCGTGATGGATCAGGGCCGCATTCAGCAGTTCGACACGCCGCAAACCCTCTATGAGCGACCCAAAAATCGCTTTGTTGCTGAATTCGTCGGGCGCGGCACCGTGGTGCCGGTGCAAGAGGTCACGCAGGCCGGAGAGGCCCGTCAGGCGCGAATACTGGGCGCCGAAGTTGCGGTTCAGTCCGCAAGGGCTGAGACGCGGGTCAGCCATGTCTGCTTGCGCCCCGAAAACCTGACCATCTCGGAGAGTGGCGATCTGCGGAGCAAGGTCGCGCGGGTCACCTATATGGGCGGAAAATACTTGCTGGAAACGGTGACCGACTGCGGTGCGCGCCTGTTTGCAGAAACCCGCGCCCGCTTTGACGTCGGCGCACAACTGGGCCTGACAATCACCACCCCTTGGGCCTTTTCAGAGGAATAAATGCAGAGCATACGACTACTTTCCGGCATCGGGGACAAAGGCCCCGCGTGTATGCAATTGACCGTGGATAATCGGATATGGCTGCTTGATTGCGGTTTTGGCCCCGAAGCCAACGCGCATTTCGATCCCGCGTGGCTTGAAGGGGCCGAGGCGGTATTCATCACCCACGATCACATTGATCACATCGGTGGCGCGTCGCATGCGGTTGAAGCGGGTCTGCCCATCTATGCCACGGCGCAAACAGCCAAAGCCCTGCCGCCCGCGGCCAATGTCCAACTGCTGCCCGAACAGGGTCAGACGGCGATCAACGGCGTGACCCTCACCACCGGGCGCAATGGCCATGCGATGGGCGGCGTCTGGTTCCACTTCGATCTGGGCGAAGGGCTGTTCTATTCTGGCGACTGGTCGGAGGAATCCGATTGGTTCACCTTTGATGTGCCACCCCCTGCGGCGACCGCGATTTTGGACTGCTCATATCACCTTGATGATGTGCCACAGTCGGAGCGGTTCGACGCGCTGAATGCCTTGCTCGAAAGGGTCGACGGTCAGGTGCTTTTGCCCGTCCCCCCCTCTGGCCGCGCGGGCGAGATGGCGCTGCATCTGGCGCGGCGCTACGGCTGCGAAAGCGTGATGTTGGACCCTGAATGCCAAGATACGCTGCGCGCTGCACTTAGCAGCGGTGGTGTCAGCGCCGAGGCCCGCCTCATCGCCCCGCTGTTGGACCGCGGCCCGATGGAGCAGGCGCGGTTCTTGATCTGCGACACGCCCAACGCCGACGGCGGTGCTGCTTGGGGCTATGTGCGGGCTTGGCATGAAAGCGGGCGTCTGGGGCGCGACGCGCATGTCGTGTTCACAGGCCATATGACGGCACATGCACGGGGCATCTGCAGCGTCCCGGGCGGATATTTTCAGCGCTGGAACGTCCACCCACCGCTGCGCGATCAGCGCAAGATGCTGGAACGTCTCGGTGCAAAACGCTTTGCGCCCGCGTTTTGCACCCAGCCCGAAGATTACCTCGTCGAAGGGCTCGACGCCGAGGTATTCTTTCACGATCGGGTGCGCCTGTGACCGCCGCAGCTTTGCCATCGCGCAGCTTTTGCCTGATCCGCCACGGCGAGACGACCGCCAATGCAAACGAAATTATCGCCGGGGTAACCGATGTGCCGCTGACCGAGGCGGGCCGCCATCAAGCCTGCTTGCTATCACAAAGAATATGGCCAGAACCGATTGCGATCTACGCCAGTCCGATGTCACGGGCGCAGGATACGGCGCGGCTCGCCTTTCCGGGTCAGCGAATTGAGTTGCACGACGGGTTGCGGGAGCGAGACTGGGGCGTTTTCGAAGGGCGACCGCTGAGCGATCAGCCCCTCAGGGAAGCCACTCCGGACCGAGGCGAAAGCTGGCTCAATATGCTCAAGCGGGTACAGATCGCGATAAGGGGGATTTGCGCAGCATCTCCGACGGCCTTGCCGGTCCTTGTATGTCACTCCGGTGTCATTCGCGCCGCACGCGTGCTCTGGACGACGGGTGATGTTGGCCAACGTCCGCCCAATGCGACCCCCCTCTTATTCGAAATCACCGAGAATAAACTACTGGAGCAAACCCTATGACCCAAACCGCAGCGACCCCATGTGTGGTTTTTGATGTCGACGGCACCCTTGCTGAGTTCGACGCAGAGCGTCTGGGCCATCTTGTGCATGGCGTGGAAAAGCACTGGGGTGACTTCCACCTCGCAATGGCAGATGCCGCACTGATTGGCCCGGTCGCAAAGTTGATGCGACGGTTAAAAGAAAGCGGTGAAACCATTCTAATTTGCTCCGGACGGCCAAAGGGTTGGGCTGCACATACGATTGCATGGCTGCGCAAACACGATCTGCCTTTCGACGGGATATACCTGCGCGCCGAAGATCAGGATGAAGCCACCGACCCCGAAGTGAAACGACGCGCATTGAAAGAAATGCAGGCGGATGGCTTCAAGCCTTGGTTGGTGATCGATGATCGTAGCTCTGTGGTCGAGGCATGGCGCGCTGAAGGGTTGATATGTCTGCAATGCGCTCCGGGGAACTTTTAGAGTTAGGTCAAAAGATGCTACTCAATTGGCCTTTAACGGACTTCGAGTCGGTTCTTGCAATTTGGTCGACGCAGGAGCGAGACCGGCTGAATGACCTGTCGCTATGCTAATGCTCTTGCTTGACGCAACGAACGATTGCTGTCTGACCATCAGGTGCATTGGCGCTTTAAGGCCCAAACCGGCCCTTGCCGATGTAGTCAAGCGATGTGTTGCAGCTTCACCAGACCGGCCATTCGTCTATGGTGCAGCACTTTCTGATGGTCGGGGGCGGGCGTGATCGAACGAGCCCATCGGACATCCGCATAGCGTCGCGCTTGGCCGATCCCGACCCGCGCCGTAGACTGCCGCGCATGGGATATGTGACGTCGCTCTTTGCTCGCAAGATTGTCGCCGCGGCAGGCGATGGCATCAATGCCAGCGAGATGCTGTCCTCGGTCGGGATCGACCCGGAGAGCGCCTGGGACAGCGGGCAGATGATCCCGGCCGAACGCAACTACGACATGCTTGAGCGCATGACGAATACGGCGCGCTGGGGCTCGCCTTCAAGGCGGCGACAACGCTCGGCGCATCCTACGCGCGGATCGAGCGCTATGCCCGGCTCTGGACCAGCGTAGTCGAGTATGAACTGCGCGAGGCGAAGGGCGGTACGCTCTTCATCCTGAACCGGGCGGGCGACAGACGCCTCGGGATGCGGCTGTCGAACAAAGCAACGCTTGCGAGCGCCGTGTCGATCGCCCGGCAGGTCAGCCCGGAGCCGGTCTTGCCCGAGATAGTGCTGGTGCGACATGCCGCACCGCACTCCGTCGCCGCGCACGAAAATTGGTTCGGCTGCCCGGTCCGGTTCGGCGCGGATCTCGACGCGATCCTCTACGCAAACGAAGCGCTGGATCGGTCGAACGTCCTCGGTGACGAGGGGATCTCTCGCTATCTCATTTCGCATCTCGATGTGAAGCTATCCCGGATTTCGAACGCGCCCGATCTGGTGAGCCGCTCGAAAGATGCCATCGCCCAGGCGCTGAGCGAGGGCACACCGAAGATGGCCGAGATCGCGCGCGGACTTGGCTTTTCCGCGCGCTCCTTCCAGCGCCGCCTCTCCGAGCACGGGATGAGCTACCACGCCCTGACCGACGAGACGCGCCGCGATCTGGCCGAAGGGCTCTTACGGGACGAGCGCCATTCGCTGGCAGAAATCGCCTTTCTGACGGGCTTTTCCGAGCAGAGCGCCTTCACCCGCGCCTTCAAGCGCTGGATGGGGACAACGCCGGCGAGCTACCGCAAGGATCGCCTTTTACCCTGAGCTGCTCTTGGCGCTGCTGCTCTTCGGGCCGACGGCGCTGCCCCAGGCCCAGCCCGTATGACGAGAAGTGGAAGACAATATGGCCGATCAACCGACCCTGCGCCTGCTCTGCGGCCGGATCGCCTCAGGCAAGTCCACGCTGGCGACTGAGCTTGGTCACGGTCCCAGGACGGTGGTGATCCGCGAGGACGACTGGCTCCAAGCGCTCTACGGTGCGGACTTGACGTCGATGCGCAACTACATGCGCAGGGCCGGCCGGTTTCGTGGGGACGTTGGGCCGCATGTCGCGGACCTGCTGACAGCGGGTGTCTCAGTGGTCCTCGACTTCTAGGCGAACACCGTCGAGGCGCGAGGCTGGCTGCGCGGCCTCCTCATGGGGACGAATGCCGCGCATGTGCTTCACGTGCTCGATGTGCCGGAAGAGGTCTGCCTCGAGCGGCTCAGGGCGCGAAACAAGGAGGGCCTGCATCCCTTCGCTGTGACCGAGGATCAGTTCCGGCAGGTCTCGCGCCATTTCGTGCCACCAGCGCCGGAAGAGGGTTTCGTGATCAAGATCCATCCGGCCCCGGCCCGGTAAGCGTCCGGGGCCAGTGCCCCAAGGGTCAGGCGGCGACCCGCTTGCCGAGCGTTTCCTGGCGGACCCGCAGGAGCGCTACACTGACGGCCACGAACCAGGCGATGGCGCCAAGACCGAAGACGGCACCAATAATATCGCCAAGCGGCGGCAGAATGGTCAAGAGCCCTGCAGCACCGCTGAGGACGCCGATCCCGGCGGTGACGCGGCCGAGGGTGCCACCCTTCAGCGCCGCGAGACTGACCGCCAGAATCCAAGCGCCGCCGGCGATCTCGTTGCCGCCGCCAAGGCCCAATTCGACGGCGTGCAGGGTCTGCCACAGGGAGGCTGCAGCTCCGAGGTCGTCGGTCAGAGCACAGGTCTGTACGACGGCGACATTGGCGATCATCCCGGCGCCGAGGACGAGCGTGGCCCAGATCACGCCGAGTGTTCCGGTCAGGACAGCGGCGTCGGACCGCGCGACGGCGATCTGCTGGCGGAGTGCGACGACGAGCACCGCGAGCGCAAGCGCGTTCACGATGTAGATCACGGTATTCCAGGCGATCATCACGCCCGGGCGTTCCGCGATGAAGGCGACGACGGCGGCGGTGTCGACGTCGCCCGAGCCGAAGCCCAGAGGGGCGAGCACGGTGACAATCATGACGAAGCCGACAAGGTAGGTCGCGGCGCAGATTAGGGCGGCAAGACCGCCGGCTTTTCGGAGGGTCATGGACGGTGTCCTTTCGGGTGGTCTGCCGCATCGGCGAGGCGGGCGAAATGGTCGGAGAGGCGCCGCGTCCCGAAGCGGGGCGCGACCATGTCCATGCCGAGCGCGGTCAGGAAGAAGCGCGCGGGGCCGCTCATGCGGCGCGGCAGGATCGGCAGAACGGCACGCGCGGCGCGGCGCAGGATGTCCGGAAGATGGGTGATGCGCGGCTCGGTCCCCAGCGCGGCAAAGGCCGCAAGCGCAAGTCCGTTCTGCGTCATCACGTCGGGGCCGCCGATCTCGGCCCACCCCCGGCCGGCATCGGTTGCGTCTGCGATGGCTTCGGCCAAATCGGCGCCGTCGATGGGGTTGAGGCGCTGCGATCCATCGCCGAACAACCAGACACGGCCCTGCCCCGCCATCGCGAAGATCCCGCCCATGTCCGAGAAATACCCAACGCGGTCAGGCCGGCGTAGGCGAAGGCGAGGGTCTGGGTCATCGGCCCGCCCTCACTGCCACCGAAAGATGCGCGCCAGGCGGGAGCACCGCTCTTCAGGCGTCTGATCCACCGGCAGGCCGATATCGCCCCAGAGGTGCCGCGGCGGATAGGTGGACCGCCATGACGGCTGGCGCGGCCCGCCCGTCAGAAAGTGGTGCAGGCCGGTCATGCGCGTGTGAATGTCGTGCATCGCCCCCTCCCTCAATTGACAACCGCGTGGCCGCGGCCGCGCAGACAGTTCAAGACGATTGTTTCGCGCGCCTCACTCGCCTCGGACGCACCCATCGCGGCACCGGTCAGTGCGCCGGCAACAGCCCCGCCGAGCGCATCGCCATCGTCGTCCACTTCGCCTAGGGCACCGCCGATCCTGGCGCCAATGGCGGCTGAGGCCATCGTCTCGTGATCGAGCTGCTTCTGGTTGCATGCGAGACTCCGGCAGTCGGACAGGTCGCTCTGGAACTGCGCGTTCGGCGCGCCGTCGAGGAGCGGATCCACATTCGTGCCCATGTCGGCACAGGCGCCCAGAAGTCCGGCCAAGCAAAGCGGGGCAATCATCATCGGTTTCATATCTTGTTTCCTTCGACCGTGTGTTGTGTCGAGGGAGGGTCTACGCGTTCGTGGCGGTCGGCGGCATGACCGCAGGGATCAACTGATTGACCGTTGGTATCAACCGGCAAGCCAGGCGGTCGGGCTTGTCCCGGTCCAGCGCCGAAAGGCCCGCACGAAGGCCGATGCTTCCGAGAAGCCCAGCAGGTAGGCCGTCTCGCCCACCGAGACCTTGCGCGCGCTGAGGTAATCCATCGCCATCCGGCGGCGCAGGTCGTCATGGACCTGCGCGAAGGTGGTCCCCTCGTCCTTCAGGCGGCGGTAGAGGGTCTGCCGGCTCATGCCGAGATCGCGCGCGATGTGGTCCATCGACAGCGTGCCTTCGTGCAAGTCGGCCAGCATCCGCGTCTCGACGGCCGCGCGCACGGTGTCCTGCGCCGCAAGCTCCTCCAGCAGCCCGTCGGCATGACGCGTGAAGACGCCAAAGACATACTCCTTGCCGCCGTCGAAGGCCTCGTCGAGCCAGACCGGATTGATACGCAGCGCATTGCGCGCGGCGCGGAAGGTCACCGGCACTCGGAACAGATCGGGGTAGCGGTTGGCATGGGGCCGCGGCGCGTATGTCACCTCCAGCGCCTGCTCGAAGGGGTGTTCGGGGGCAGAGCGGCGGAATTCGGAGATGAACCGTGCAAAGTTCGCCTCCGTCGCCATCCAGTTTCCATCGCAGGGGCGGTGATCGATCAGCCAGACCGCGCCGCCTTCGCGCGCGATTCCGAAGCGGTCCTGCCTGCCGGGGATCGGAACATCCGCCATGAGCCGCGCGTAGCGATTGAGCTGACCGAGGCTGTGCGGAAAGGAAGAAGAGGCATGCACGATCTGCCCGACGATGGACATGGTCTCCAGCCGTTTTTCCAGCACGTGGCGCAGAAGCAGCGACGTGTCACCCACGGCCTCGATCCCCGCGGCAATGAGGGCCTGATAGGCGGAAACGGGAATGCGCGTATCCTGATCGCCGAGCGCGTCTTCGGAGAGTTCTGCTGTCGCAAGCAGGCCCGCGCGCGGCGCACCCTCGGCCACGGCATAGTCGAGAAAGGCCGAGGCGAACCCGGCGGCCATGGTCTGATCCGACATGCGTCTGTCCTCTGGGGTCAAGATCCTGATGCGCCAGGTCATGCCGTTGCCGAACCGGCGGCTACAGAATGTCCGAAGACATTATCTAAGGACAACCCTTATTCTGCGCCCCATGATTTCTCTGATCGTCATCGTCATTGGTCTCTTTGCCATCGGCTTCGCATCGCTGATGTGGATCACGCGGGTGCCGCCACAAGTTCCCGCCACGGCTGTAGACGACCCTGCGCTGCCCCGGCTTCATGGTGAGGGCGTCCTGCTGCATGGCCGCTTCGCCGAAGCGGAAAGCGCACCGCTCGCCGTTGTGCTACATGGCGGTCCGGGCGGCGATCATCGGTCTCTGCTGGCGCTGGAGGCGCTAAACGACACCTACCGCGTCCTTTTCTACGACCAGCGCGGCGCGGGCCTGTCGGACCGGGTGACAGAAACGCGGCTGGGCATGGCGGATCACCTTGCCGATCTTGATGCGCTGATCACCGCGCAGGGCGGCGGCCCCGTTCTACTGATCGGCCATTCTTGGGGCGCGGTGCTGGCCACGGCTTACCTCGTCCATCGCCCCGAGGTGGTCTCCCGCGCCGTCTTGATCGAGCCCGGTTTTCTTGACGCGGAGGGCCTGTCTCTGACGGCAGCCGGGCGGCGGCTACTGCCGCAGGCGCTCGAAGCCGAGGCGGCATTGCTCAAGGGGTTCAACTCGGTGCAGGGGCTCGACCGCGAGGCTGCGGGGCGCATCCGGCTGTCGGCCGATCCGATGACAGCGCATTACCTGCTGGCGCCGGTGCTGGCCGAATTTGCCGCGCTCTATCCTGAGATCGAAATCGAGCTGCGGCTTGCCTATACGCTCGACTCGATCGCTCGGAATGAGACTGACGTCTCGATCCGCCACGCCGCGGTGATCGAGGACGACGCGGTGGGGCGCAAGCTCTTTCCACTGTCGATCGGCGTGGTGGCGTCGCGGGACTACATCGACCGGGTGCTACCTGCGGCAGGCAGCAAAGGGCGCGGTCTAAGCTGGATCGGTTACGGGGACGTGCCCGAGCTTTCCACCATGATCGCAGAATCCGCCTTCCCGGAGGCGCGCGTCCGCCACTCTGTGCCCGACCCGGAAATGCATCTGCACTTGGTCCGCGCCAGCGCGGGGATGACCTTCCTTGCAACCTGGGTCACGGCGGTCTTCCCCGAACTACAACGCGTTCCCGGCACCGAACTCGACCAGCGGCGTTCGACCTGGGTTCTCCTGCACAGCGATCTGCGCCGGGTGCGCCGGGTCCGGCTCTTCGTCGACTACCTTTGCAGCGCGCTCCAGGAACGACGCGCGGCATTTCTGGGATCATAATTTGATCGACTTCCCGTTAAGGCCGGGACACATGGTCAGACCGCTATCGAGACGAAACAGACCTTGATCCAGATTGTTCAACGCGGCTCACCTACAGTTGGAATAAACCTAAGGCATTCACCACCTCGCGTTTTGTCGCCTCGGTTCGCTCACGCGCCCGTTCCGTGCCCTCTTTGATTACCTCAAGAACGTATCCCCGGTCCTCGGAGAGTTGTGCCCTGCGCTCACGAATTGGGGCAATGAGGTTTTGCAGAATAACTTCCAGACGCGCCTTGATCGTGCCATCGCCAAGTCCTCCACGCTGATACTGTGTCTTGAGTTCGGCAAGCTCGTCCTGGTCCGGATCGAAAGCGTCGAGATAGGCAAAGACGACATTGCCTTCGATGCAGCCCGGGTCTTCGACACGCAGGTGGTTCGGATCGGTGAACATTGCCCGAACAGCGCTTCGGATCTGCTCTGGCGATGCGGACAGCGCAATGGCGTTTCCACTGGATTTCGACATTTTGGCCTTGCCTTCGATACCGGGCAACCGACCGCTTTGGGGATGATCGCTCGAGCTTAGGGCAGCACAAGGCAACCTGCGACTGCATTGATTCGCCGCACGATTTCGTTCGTTTGCTCGATGAGCGGGGCCTGGTCTTCGCCGACCGGAACGACAGTTGCCTTGAAAGCCGTGATATCCGCAGCCTGTGCCGCTGGATAACAGAGAAACCCTGCGGGAATATCGCGCCCGAACCCACGCGCGCGGATTTCATCCTTGATCGTCGGGTTGCGTTCGAGCCGCGCGACCGTGACAAAGTTCAGGTAGAGCATCGACAGTTCGGCCAGCGCTGGAATTTGCGATTGCAGGCAGATGGCCGTGCGCCCGGGGTCAATGCCAACGGCCAGATAGTCAAGCGCGACCTCGATCACGTTTCGACGCACTTTCTCTGGATCATGCGCGTTGTCTGTCAGGGCCTGGGAATCCGCCAGCAGAAGGAATTGTTCATGGCTGTCCTGATAGCGCAGCCGGTTTGAAAGTGAGCCTGCATAGTGCCCGATGTGAAGCGGTCCCGTCGTCCGATCGCCTGTCAGGATGGTTGGTCTGTTCATTTTGCGTGTTCTCATGAATTGAGAGGCAGCGCGTCGGGAAGCTTG